>DASVNL010000017.1:0-5652 GCA_036383875.1 Thermoanaerobaculia bacterium | reverse complement strand
TCCTTCAACCGCTCGCGCGTCCGTTCGACGATGCGCAGCAGTACATCGACTTGCGACGTCGTGATCATGCTGCACCTCCGACCGCGTTCGACTCGCGCACGAGATCCTGCAGCTTCGCGTGTGCGCGTCCGTTCGATAACGACTCTCTCGCGAGCGCGACGCCGTCGCGCAACGTCGGCGCGACTCCGCCGACGTACAACGCGGCGCCGGCATTCGCCGCGACGATGTCGTGACGCGCGCCATTCGCGCCGTTCAGGATTTCGCGCGCGATGCCCGCGTTGGTCCGCGCATCGCCGCCCGACACGGCCTCGATCGGATGTCGCGCAAGTCCGAGCTCCTCGGGTGTGATGTCGTACGAAACGACCTCGCCGTTGCGCACCTCACAAACGCGCGTCGCCGCGGAGATCGAGATTTCGTCCAGTCCGTCGCGGCTGTGCACGACCATCGCGTGCTCCGCGCCGAGTGCCGCGAGCACGCGCGCGACGGTTTCGACGAGGCGGTCGGCGTACACGCCGAGGACCTGACGTCGCGCGAACGCTGGGTTCGTGAGCGGCCCGAGGACGTTGAAGATCGTGCGCACGCCGAGCTCTTTGCGAACGCCGGCGACGGCCGCCATCGCTGGATGAAGTTTCGGCGCGAAGAGGAACGCGATGCCCGCGCGCTGCAACACGATCGACATGCGCGGCGCATCGAGGTCGATGTGGACGCCGAGCGCGGACAACACGTCCGCGCTGCCGCACGACGACGACACCGCGCGATTGCCATGCTTCGCGACGCTCGCACCAGCGCCTGCCGCAACGATTGCGGCCAGCGTCGAGATGTTGAACGTCCCGCGACCATCACCGCCGGTGCCGCACGTATCGACGAGGTTCGCCCGCGCGTTGTCGTCGAGCGTCAGCGGCGTGACGCGCTCGCGCATCGCCATCGCCGCGCCGGTGATCTCCTCCGCGGTCTCGCCTTTCATCCGCAGCGCGATGAGCAGCGCGGACTTCAGCGCGTCGGACGCGTTGCCATCCATGACGTGACTGAAGACTTCATGCATCTCCTCGCGCGAGAGGTTCTGTCCATCGACGGCACGTCGAATTGCCTGCGCGATCACTGGACACCTCCCGCGGCGTTGAGGAAATTCAAAATCAAACGATCGCCGCCTTCGGTGCCGTAGGACTCGGGATGAAATTGAATCCCATACACCGGACGCTCGATGTGCGAGATGGCCATGATCGCGCCGTCGTCCGTCTCCGCGTCGACGACGAGAAAGTCGGGCAGCGTTTCGCGCGCGACGACGAGCGAGTGGTAACGCGCGGTCTGCATCGGCGCGGGACAGCGCTCGAAGAGCCGTTCGCCGTGATGTCGCACTTCGCTGATTTTTCCGTGCACAGGCAGCTCGCCGCGAATGACGCGAGCACCGAACGCCTCGGCGATTGCCTGATGGCCGAGGCAGACACCGAGAAGCGGGATGGTGGTGTTGGTGCGGATCAGATCGATGCAGCGTCCGGCGCGCGCAGGCGTTCCCGGTCCGGGCGAGATGACGATCGCGCGCGGCTTCTCGGCGATCAGTTCCGCGGGATCGAACTCGTCATTGCGAATCACACGCAGGCGCTCGCCCGCGAGACGTTCGATCTGTTGCACCAGGTTGTACGTGAAAGAGTCGTAGTTATCGACGACGGTGATCATGGGCATTCCTCGCTGTGCTCATCTCGTGGATCCAGGGCGGAAACGTCAGAGACACCATCGCCAGGGACGCCAACGAGAGATTGCGAGGGAATGTTGCGGGAGGGCTACGTCAGAGAAGCCAAAGACACGAGCCGGCGGTGAGGCTCTGCGCGGTCTCGTTCTCCTGGCGGTTCGTCATGACGCGCGGATGGTAACACGGCACCTGTCGTTTAGACTCGCGCCGATGCATTTCCAGACCGCAGGCGAATCCCACGGACCGCAGCTCACGATCATCGTCACCGGCATTCCGGCCGGACTCAAGCTCGATCGCGAGCGCATCAATCTCGATCTCAAACGCCGGCAGCACGGCTACGGCCGGGGCGGCCGCATGAAGATCGAATCCGACGAAGCCGACATCGTCGGCGGCGTCCGCGGCTCCGAAACCCTCGGCGGTCCGATCGCCATCGTCATTCGCAATCGCGACTACGAGAACTGGAAAGGCTCGATGGATCCGTGGGACGTGAACGAGCCCGAGGCGCACAAGCGTCGCGTGCATGCGCCGCGTCCCGGTCACGTCGATCTGCCCGGCGGGATGAAGTACGACCGCCGCGATCTACGCGACATCCTCGAGCGCGCGTCCGCTCGCGAAACCGCGAGTCGCGTCGCAGCCGGTGCGATCGCGAAGGAGCTGCTGCGCGCGTTCGGGATCGAGTTGCGCTCCGGCGTCGCGTCGGTCGGTCCGGCCGGCGATCCGGATTACGCGCCGACGTGGGACGAGCTCGGCGCGGTCGACGACGACTCGCCGCTGCGTGCGATCAACAAAGAACACGAGCAGGCGATGATCGCGGA
The DNA here is from genome assembly GCA_036383875.1 of Thermoanaerobaculia bacterium. Classification (GTDB taxonomy): domain Bacteria; phylum Acidobacteriota; class Thermoanaerobaculia; order Gp7-AA8; family Gp7-AA8; genus QHVT01. The sequence goes on along the minus strand of DASVNL010000017.1, from coordinate 3,150 downwards.
AGTCGATCGCGCGAAAGAAGCCGGCGAAACGCTCGGCGGAACGATCGTCGTCGCGGCGCGCGGCGTGCCGATCGGACTCGGGTCGTACGTGCAGTGGACGGAGAAGCTCGACGGGAAGATCGCGCAGGCGATTCTCTCGATTCACGCGGTGAAGGCGGTCGCGCTTGGCGACGGCGTCGGTGCGGCACGACGGATTGGTTCCGAGGTGCATGACCCGATCTACTTCGATGCGGAACGACGGTACTACCGCGAGACCAATCGCGCCGGCGGACTCGAAGGTGGCGTCACGAACGGCGAGGACGTCGTCGTGCGCGCGTTCATGAAGCCGATCTCGACGCTGCGGCGCGGTCTTCCGTCCGTGGATACCGAAACGCGCGAGGCGCATCGGTCGCAGTGGGAACGGAGCGACGTCACGGCCGTTCCGGCGTGCGGCGTCGTGTGCGAGGCGATGCTCGCCGTCGTCCTCGCGACGGCGATGCAGGACAAATTCGGCGGCGACACGATCGGCGACATGCGCGCGTCGTACGACGCGTACATGAAGCGCCTGGGGCAGTACTGATGCGCGACCTCTTCCCTGTCACGCGCAACCTCGTTTACTTCAATCACGCCGCGCTCGGTCCCTTGTCGACGCGCGCGTATGACGCGATGGAAGGTCACGCGCGCGATCAACGCGATTTCGGCGCGTTGCACTGGCGCGACTGGTATGCGGAGTACGACAAGTTCCGCGAAGCGACCGCGCGAATCATTGGCGCGCAGCCGAACGAGATTTCGATTCTCAAGAACACGTCCGAAGGATTGTCGTTCGTGGCGGAGGGACTGAGTTGGCGCGAGGGGGACAACGTCATTACGACCGCGTCCGAATTTCCGTCGAATTCGACGCCGTGGCGATTGCTCGAAGATCGCGGCGTCGAGTGTCGAATCGCGGCGAGCGCGACTGTCACGGACATTGAGCCGTTGATCGATTCACGCACGCGACTCGTGACGGTCTCGTCTGTGGGATTTCACAATGGGTTTCGCGCGGACCTCGATGCGATCGGAGCACTGTGCGCGAAACACAACGTCTTGTTTTGCGTCGACGCGATTCAGAGCATCGGCGTGTTGCCGATGGATGTACGTCGCGCGCAGATTCATTTTCTTTCCGCCGACAGTCACAAGTGGATGTGCGGGCCGGAATCGGCGGCGATCTTTTACGTCGCCGCGGAGAAGCGTGACGAGTTGCGCGTTCTCGAGCACGGCTGGACGAATTTCGATCGCAAGGGAAAGTTCATCGACTGCCCGACGGATCTCCTCCCCGACTCGCGGCGCTTCGAGGCCGGCTCGATGAATACGAACGGCATTTACGGCGCGCGCGCCGCGCTCGAACTGCTGCTCGAAGTCGGCATCGAGGAAATTGAACAGAGCGCTTTGAAGATCGCACGACTGCTCGCGGATGGAATCGAAGACGCGGGCTGGGGACTCGGATCGCCGCGCCCGATTCAGTCAGCCATCGTCGGCGCGACTCCACCGATCGTAGAAAAAGGCAGCGAGAAGTCGCTGCTGTGGTACCACCGCCGGCTCGAGGAACAAGGCATCGTCTGCGCGCCGCGCGAAGGAATGCTGCGGTTTTCGCCCCATTTCTACAATGACGCGCACGAAGTGGAACGCGTGGTCAATGCGTTGCGCGCGTTATCATCTTCGGCATGACACTGACGGCGGTTTTTCTCGTGATGATTGCGCTGGCAATCGGCGCAATCGTGGGGTGGATGGTCGGGGGCGCGAGAAAGAGTGCGGAAACGCAGCGAGCCCTCGCGGAACGCGATCTCGCGCGGAGCGAGCGCGAGCGGAGTGAGGCGGCACGCGCCGCGATGCAGCATCGCATCGAGGAGGCGCAGCAGAGTCGCGCCGCCGCGGATGCGCGCGTGATCGAAACGGAACGCCGCCTCGCGAATCATAAACAGACGGAAGAAACGTTCGCGGCGCTCGCGCAGCGCGCGTTCATGAGCGTCGCGGAGTCGCTCGTGCAATCGAGCAAGACGCAGATCGACGGGTCGCTCGACACGAAGAAAGCCGAGATCGACGCGATGCTCAAGCCGATGCGCGAGATGGTCGAGAACTATCGCGGCGAGCTGCTGAAGAGCGAGCACGCGCGCAATGCGATCTACGGCGGACTGCAGGAGCAGATCAAGAACCTCGTGACGGTGAACGAGTCCGCGCAACGCGAAGCCGCGCGACTCGCGACCGCGCTGACCTCGCCGACGGTGCAGGGATCGTGGGGCGAGATGTCGCTCAAGCGCTGCATCGAGCTCGCGGGGATGAGCGAATACTGCCGCGACTTCGAAGTGCAGCAGACGTTCATGACCGAAGAGGGCCGCCGCCTGCGTCCCGACGTGATCGTGCATCTGCCGAATCAGAAGGTGATCGCGGTCGACGCGAAGGCGCCGCTCACGGAGTACATCAGCGCGTGCAGCGAAACGGACGAGACGCGCAAGCGCGCGCTGCTCGAACAGCACGCGAAGAATCTGCGCCGTCACATCGACGCGCTGTCGCGTCGCGACTATCAGTCGAGCATCGGCGAGACGCTCGACTTCACGGTGATGTTCATCCCCGGCGAGCACTTCCTCTCCGCCGGACTCGCCACCGACCTCGGCCTGCTCGAATACGCCGCCGAACGCCGCATCTTCCTCGCCTCGCCCACCGTCCTTCTCCCTCTGCTGCGCGCAGTCTCCGCGGGGTGGAAAGCGGAGAAGACGGAAGAGAACGCGAAGAAGATGCACGAGACGGCGGTCGATCTCTTCAACCGCTTCATGACCGTGATGGAGCACCTCACCGCCGTCGGCGACCAGCTTCGCAAGAGCGTCGAGAGCTACAACCGCGTCATCCGCTCCGTCGACACGCGGCTCTGGCCGAAGGGCGAAGAGCTGCAGCGACTCGCGGGCAGCGGCAAGGAGCTCGGCGAGCTGAAACAGCTCGAAGCCGTGCCACTCGAATCGTCGAAGTTGCGGCTGACGATGCAGGGCGAAGAGCCGGGAGTCGTGATTCCGATGCGCGACGAGCGCGAACGCTGAGCGTCCGATCTTCGGACACCTGTCGCGGAATCGTCTTTTTCGGGAGTTCCGTCACAGTCGCCTTAGCCTTTCATTCATCGAGAGTTAGGTTCGCATCACCGAGTGG
>DASVNL010000016.1:0-10479 GCA_036383875.1 Thermoanaerobaculia bacterium | reverse complement strand
ACCGCCTTCGGCCACGATTCGCGGCCTCAGAACTGAACGTCCGCCGCGTCGCTGGGACGACCGTCTGCTTTGTCTCGATGAGCTCCTTGCTGCCGATCGGGATCGGCACGCCCTCGGCCGTCTTGATCTCGATTCCTCCAGGGGACGCGACAGCTCACCGACGATCTGCTCACGATGGCGGTCGATCAGGCTCTTCATCAGCCGATACCGCGAACCCCATGGACGAACGTACTTTCTTGGTTCGGCTATGGCGAGGTAGGAAAAGAGCGGCCAGCGTCCCTCCTAAACATCGGGTCGTCGAAGAAACGTGAGGAGGATTCTGTGAAGAAAGCGCTGTTGATCGAAAACCTGCGGCAGGAACTCGAGAACGTCGAGGTCGAAGGCTCGGCATTCGTCGTATTTTCGGCACAGGTAGCTCCGTTCTCTCTGGTTGGCCTGATTGCCGACGGGAAGAACTATCTCAACGCGGCGTTGCCTGTGCAGGCGGGAAAAAAGTGGATCGTCGTTCCGCTTGATCCGAAGCCGAGGAAGGGCTCCGAGATCTGGTGGGCTGTGCTCCCTGGGGTCACCATTCCCGGTTTCGCCGCGGTGCTCATCATCGACGGCAAGGAGCGTTTACTCAAACGGACAGAGTCGGCGCCGAAAGGCGTTCCCTGGTCCGACGCGAAAATCGTGTGAGGACGCCGATGAAATTGAGCATCTGCTTGTTCTCGATTCTCTCGTTCTGCGTCTCCGCTCAGGAGACCGCCGAACCCGCACTGGTGCAACCGGCGACTGGCGAAGCACAAAACGCGGGGCCCGACTTCTTTGCCTTGCTTGACAAAGACATGCCGAGCTCCTACGACTGGCTTCAGGCTACGGTCTCCATTGAAGACAAGGCAGCGGGAGTGTCGTGCGCTCCGTTCCTTGCGACTAAAACCTACAACGAGTTCTTTTCTGAGACGCGTTTCCAGGTCGGTCAGAAGGATGGCAAGAGCAACCTCGGAGTGACGTTTAGATGGAACCCGGTTTCGCCGCGCAGCGCCCGCGGCATTAAGAAGTGGGCAGAGGTTTCCGAGGATTTCACCATCTTCGGAGAATCTACCCGGAGACTGCGAACCCTCCGCCGCGAGCTGATCGTTACGCAGGATGCGGAATTCGATCACCAGATCGAGGGGATCTCCAAGGCGCGCGAGCTGGTTGAAGACCTCGATCGTCGCATCGGCGAAAGTACGTCCGAAGCCGAGCAAGCGGCGCTGGGAAAGGAGTTGAAGGAAGCGTCGAAACAACTCGCCTCGATGCGGCTAGACGCCCGGCTGGCGCAGAGCGCAAGAATCCGCGAACAGCTGGTCAAAGAGAGGGAACAACTCGCAGAGGTTCACACGGAGCTGGCGAAGATCGTCAACGTGATCAAGGGGATCAACACGAACGTAGAGAACGAGAAGGCGCTGGCAAAGATCGTCGGCACGATTGAAACGCTTCTGGCTACGCTTGCGGACGCCGACGAAGTGACGACTCACGCCTTGCTGACCCCATCACAGCTTGCACTTCTTGACGCAGAAATTTCGGCGATCGAGAAATCCCTGGCCAAACAGTATGCCGCTGCGGTGGCGGACTACGAGACGGCGTTATATGAGAAGCCACTCCCGATCATCTCGCTCACGTATGGGGGAACCCTGTTCACTGGCCTCGGCGGAAACTTTGTCGATAGCGACGGAGATGGTCTCGACGACAACGCGCTGGTCCTGGCGGGCCGCGCGCTGACGCTTTCTGGACAACTGCGCTTTGGGCCAGCGCAGCAGCTGACGTTCGGCGCGGGAAGGTCTTGGAAGTGGGCGGCCGCCGAGGAAGGGACAGCAGCCAACAAGGCGGACACATACGGCCTCTCGTACTCCAGGCGTCTCGTGATCCTCAACAAGAAATACAAGGAAACCGAGGAGTATCTCTCCAACCTCTTCGTTCCGAGCGTCGTCGGTGGGCTGGCGGCCGAATACAGCGGCTGTCGCACTGAGCTCGCACAATGCGAGAGTAAGGCCGAGAGCATCTTCGCGCTCACGCCCTTCGTCGACGTCAAGGTCAAGAAGGCGGCGCAGTTCCGAGTGGGTCTCACGTGGAAGAAGTTCAGCGGCAGCGACCTCGCGGAAGGTGATGAACTGGGCGTCGTCACCTTGATCAGCGTCCAACTCGGAATGCCGAACTGAGAAGAATTGGAGCGCCGCATTCGAGCCGGCGCTCCGCAACTTCCTTCCCTGTCCGCGGGTCGATTGGCGTGACCAACGATGTGAAGTGACAGGCCGGGCCACGCGCAGATTCCATTGGGGTTGCGCGGGTGGAAGGCGATTGATTCCTACATCATCGCTGCTCGGGCCCGAACGGCAACGCGTGTCGCCTCCTGGTGGGCTGCAGAAAGCGCCGGCGGACGAATTCCGCGACGGGATGTCGTTTGAGGTCGCTGCGTCGCGAGCGACATCTTCTCCCAGGTCGCTTCGATACGCGTCGCATCGCGCAACCGTAGCACGGCGCCCAGCGCGCCAGAGTTCGATTGGTCTGACTGGCTAGTCCGCTAAGTTGCGGCAGGTCAGGAGTTTGGAAGGTGGCTGGGAGACAGGGAGTCGAACCCCGATTGAGCGGTTCAGAGCCGCTTGTCCTACCATTGAACGATCTCCCAGGATCGAAGGGGGCGGATGCTACACGGCGGCTAACGCGCCGGTCAAGAGGGGCATTCCAGCGGCCGGACCTTGCGCGTCGTGGCACAATCTCCGCGAGAGTTGAACGCCATGTTGCCGGAAGTATTCGAGTGTCCGCAGTGCCAGAGGCAGTTCGTGGTGGAGCTCGTCGAGAGCGCCACGGACCAGTCCATTCACTGCCCGCAATGCAAGCGGTACCTCGGCGAGAAGGACCTCCACTTCGTCATCATCACCGAGATCGAAGAGCTCGCCGAACGCCTCCGCTTCGAGCGTGACCGGCTCGAGCGCGACGAAGCCGTCTACACCATGACCGACTGCGACGCCGAACTGCGCACGTACGGCAACGAGATCCACAAAGTCGTGGGCATCCTGCGCAAGACCCTCGCGGAGCTCGAGGCGCTGAAGCAGACGTACCGGTGACGACCACGCGTTCCCTTCCACTCGACGGTCTCCTCGTCGCCGACTTTTCCCGCGTGCTCGCGGGACCACTCTGCACTCAGTTGCTCGCGGACGAAGGCGCGCGCGTGATCAAGGTCGAAGACCCGGCCCACGGCGACGAGACCCGCCGCTGGGGTCCGCCCTTCCTCGGCGACACGAGCACGTACTTCCTCTCCGTGAATCGCAACAAAGAGTCGATCGCTCTCGACCTCCGGCTCGACGACCACCGCGCCGTCGCGCAGCAACTCATGGCGCGCGCCGACATCGTCATCGACAACTTTCTCCCCGCCCAGCGCGACGCACTCCTCGGCGCGCTGCCCGACAACGTCATTCACTGTTCGATCACCGGCTACGACGCCGACACCGCCGAAGCCAACACGCCCGGCTACGACTTGCTCGCGCAGGCCGCGGCGGGACTGATGTCGATCACCGGGACGAACGAGGCGTCGAAAACCGGCGTCGCGCTCTCCGACGTCCTCACCGCGCATTACGCACACGGCGCGATCCTCGCCGCGTTGCATCAACGCGATCGCACCGGCCGCGGCGCGCGCGTCGAGGTCTCGCTCTTCGGCGCGACGCTCGCGTCCCTGGTGAATGTCGCGCAGGGCGCGCTCGCGACGAACGTCGAGGCGCGGCGCTACGGCAACGCGCATCCGTCGATCGTCCCGTATCAACTCTTTCGCGCCCGCGACCGCGAGTTCGCCCTCGGCGGCGGCACCGATCGCCACTTCCGCATGCTTTGCGATCGCGTGATCGAACGCCCAGACCTCGCGAACGACATACGATTCGCGACCAACCACGATCGCGTCACGCATCGCGACATCCTCGTGCCTTTGCTCGCCGAAATCTTCGCGACGCGCGACGCACGGGAGTGGGTCGCGCTTTGTCGCGATGCCGCGATCCCCGCGTCGCTCGTGCGCGGCGTGCTCGAGGCGCTGCGCAGCGACGAGGCACAGCCGCTCCTCAGCAACGACCTCGGATACGAAACCGTGCGACATCCCGTGCGCTTCGACGGCGAACGCTTGCCCGTCCGCACGAAACCGCCGAAGCTCGGCGAGCACACCGAGGGCGTCGTCAGTGAGCTTCGAAGTACGACAGCGCAAACAGCGCCGCGCAACACAGAAGAATGAAGCCCAGCAATCCCGCGACGATGACGATGTGCGACGTGCCTCCCGGCTTCTTGCCGAAGCTGCGCAGCATGAGCACGATCGCCGTCGCGCCGATCGCGATCACGATCGTTCCCACGACCAGCACGGTGATCAGTGCCCTCTGAAACTCCTCCGGACCCACGCGTGCAACTTAGCATGCGCGGCATCGCCGCCGTCATCTTCGACTTCGACGAAACGATCATCGACCTCGAGCCGCAACACACCGGCGCGCACGAAGCGCTCTGCCGCGATCAACACTCCGACTACGCGCAGATGCCCGAAGCCTTCCGCCGCGGATCGGGACGTCGCATCGTCGACGACATTCGCGACATGAAAGCGCACTTCGGCTGGGCCACGTCCGAGGACGAACTGTTCGCGACGCGGCAACGGCACTTCGACGCGATCACCGAAACCTCGAAGTTGCACGCGATGCCAGGCGTCGTCGATGCGATCCGCACGCTGCAGCGCATGAACGTCACGCTCGCGATCACCTCGTCCGCTGTGCGCGCGTCGATCGAGACGATCCTCGTGCGACTCGGATTGCGCGACGCGTTCGCGCTCATCGTCGACGGCAGCGAAGTCGCGCGTGGCAAGCCCGATCCCGAGGCCTACGTGATCACCGCGAAGAAGCTCCGCGTCGCGGCGGAGGAATGCATCGTGATCGAGGACTCCGAAGTCGGCGTGCTCGCGGCGAAGCGCGCGGGGATGTTCTGCGTCGCGGTGCGAAATCCGCGTGCGTTGACGCGACAGAATTTGACGCCGGCGGACGTGATCGTCGACTCGATGAACGAGCTCGCGTTCAAAGACGCGCGGTACTGAGCTCGGCGACGAGTCGGATCAGCCGGCGACCTTCATCGTCCGCCTGCTCGAACGCGCGGCACAACGTCTCGATCTCGTCCTCGTCTTCGTGCGCGCCGACGGTAAATCCGTCCGCGGGCTGCACGGGCGAGTCGCCGGGCAGGCGCCACCAGCGCCCGTCCTTCAGTCGATAGCTGATGAAGCCGTGCGACCGCGAGCGTCGCGCCTGCCCGATCGTCGCGAGGATCGTCTCGCCCGCGGAGTGGCCAGCCGATTCGCCCGCGGCGTTTGCTTTCTGCGCGGCGAGGATCCGTCCGACGAAGTTCGCGATCAGATCCTGCAGCTTCTCGCCGGAGTCGCCGACCGCCTCGCGAAAGCGAAGTCCGCTCTGCGAGAGGTCGTTCTTGCCGTCGCCCCCGGGCTGTTTCACGACGTTCGACCGCACGACTTCGCAGCGGAACTTGACCTCTTCGCCCTGCCAGCGGAACGTCAGGTCGAGCTGATCACCGGGCGCGGCCGTGCCATAGTGCTCGACGAACGCGCCGGCCATCCCGATGTCGAGGACGAGCGCGTTGACGGAGCCGAGCGTACCGAGGATCGGCTTCGAGAGCTTGAGCCGTTGAAATTCGCGGCGATCGGATGGGTGCATGGATGTGGAAGCGAGCGCGTCCTGGTCTTCGGCGAGCATGGTAAGCCCTTTGCTGCACGACGCGAAGGGTCCGAGGAGAGAGTAAAAGCGCGGTGAGACTGTTGAAAGGCCCTGACGAACGGCGCAGCCTCTGGCGCGTCGGCCCCGAGAGCACATGGACGACCGTCCTGCCGGTCGTGTTCATCATCGTGTCTCTGCTTTCGCTCGTGATCCTGCCACTCGTGGTCGCGAACAAGACCGCGAAGATGCGCGACGAGATCGCGGAAGTCGCCGAGCCCGCGCGCCAGGAAGCGAATCTGATTCAGATCGACCTGAATCGCGAGCTCAACAAACTGATCGCGTTTCAGTCGACGGGGCAGAAGCACTATCTCGCCGAGTACTTCGCGCTGGTCGAACGGCAGGACGTCAATCGCCGCGCGTTGCAGGGTCGCCTGCCGAAACTCGACCGGTCGCTCCAGAAGAATCTGAACGATCTGTTCATCCAAACCCACCGCTGGCACCTCGGCGTCAAAGCCAGCGAATTCACAACGCGGAACTTGCCCGCCGAGGTTTTCTTCAACCGTCTGTTCGCGCTGCATCCGGCGTACGAGTCGTCGCTCATCGCCGCGTCGACGCTCGAGATCGAGCTGCAGAACGCGATCAACGAGCGGCTGCAATCGATTCGCGAGGCGGAGCGGCTCAATCTCTCGCTGACGATCGTGCTGACGCTGCTCGCGCTGACCTCGGCGCTGCTCGTCGCGGGACTCGGACGGCAGATGCGACTACTCGCTCGCGAGGCGATGAAGCGCAGACACGAAGCGGAGACGGAAGCGCACGAAGCCCAACGCGCGCGCGAGCACGCCGAACGCGAAGAGCGCGCCGCCGCGTTTCTCGCGAGCGCAGGACAGGAGCTTGCGAAGTCACTCGAATACGAACAGGCGATCGCCTCACTCGCGCGGCTCATCGTTCCGAACCTCGCCGAGATGTGCGTGGTCGACGCCGCGGAAGGCGACGACGCGCTGCGCCGCATCGCGGTCGTGCATCGCAATCCCGAGGATGAGGCGCGGTACGCGTCGATGATCGGACAGGTCGTGCGGCAGATGCCCGAGGCGCTCGTGCGGATCATGCAGAACGGCGAGCCCGCGCTGATCGGCGCGACGTCGGGGTTGTACGAGTACGTCACCGGAGAACGTGACGGCGGCGCGCGCAATCTCGTGTTTCTGCCACTCGCGAGTCGCGGCCAGACGATCGGCGTCGCGGCGGCATTGTCGACCGAATCGCGACCGTTCACGCATCGCGACCTTCCGCTGTTCACCGAGCTCGCGCGACGCGCGTCGATCTCCGTCGACAACGCGCGGCTCTATCGCGAGTCGCAGCAGGCCGTGCGCGCGCGCGAAGAAGTGCTGGCGATCGTCTCGCACGATCTGCGCAATCCGCTCAACGCCGTGACGCTCGGCGCGTCGCTGATGCAACTCTCCGAAACGCTCACGTCCGACGATCGCGAACAGATCGACACGATCGCGCTTTCCGCGCGGCGCATGGCGCGACTGATCGAGGATCTGCTCGACGTCACGCGACTCGAAGGCGGCAAGCGTTTGCCCATCGAGCCCGCACCAGTCGATCCGGCGGACATGCTGCGCGAAGCCGAAGAGTTGTTCCGCGCGCAGGCGGGCGTGCTGTCGGTCACGATGATCTACGACGTCGACCCGAATCTCCCGCCGGTGAATGCGGATCGTCATCGCATCATGCAGGTGCTGTCGAATCTCATCGGCAACTCGATGAAGTTCACGCCGGAAGGCGGCAGCGTCACGACGACGGCGAAGCGCCACGGTGACGAAGTGCTGTTCTGCATTCGCGATACGGGGCCGGGCATTCCGCGCGAGCATCTCGTCGACATCTTCAGTCCGTACTGGCAAGCCAAGCGCACCGAACGCATGGGCGCCGGCCTCGGGCTCCCGATCGCGAAAGGCATCGTCGAGGCGCACGGCGGAAAGATCTGGGTGGAGAGCGAGCCGGGACGCGGCGCGCAGTTCTACTTCACGCTGCCGATCGTTTCGGAGACGCCGGAGACGCAGCTCACGAACGCGGCGGAATCTGCAGCACCTCGCTGACGCTCAGTTCCGCGAACAGGCGAATGAGTCGCCGGCCTTCGTCGTCCGACGCTTCGTACACCGCGCAGAGTCGCGACATCTCGTCCGGATCTTCGCCCTTCGCGACCGTGAAGCCGAGTTGCGGCTGCTCCGGCAGAAAGACGTTGCGACGCTGCCACGCGCCGCGATCGAAACGATACGAGAGGAACTGTGCGTCGACGCCGCGAACGGTTTTGTCGCCGTCGACCGCGCGAATGCGCAGTCGCGTCGCGGACGAGTCGTAGAGGTTTTCGAGTGCGGATGCGACGAGCTGCGAAAGCATCTTGCGCAGGTGATCGCCGGACTCGCCGATCGCCGCGATGAAGCGCAGGCCCGATGCGTATCCGCCGGGGACGTCGAACGTGCGCACGACGTCGCATCGCATCGTGACTTCGTGGCCCGCGGTCGGAAATCGCAACTCGCCGCGCACGACGTCGAGATCGGCGGCGTGATGAATGCGCGCGCCGAGAATGCCGATCTCGACGAGCGTGATCGGTTGTGACGCAAACGTGCCGGAGACCGGCGCATTCAGACGCAGACGTTGAAACTCACGCCGCTCCTCGCCCTTTGGCTGCATGCCCAGATTCTAACCCTGAGCACAGGCCTCAGGCGTAGCTGGGGCACAGGAGATCCTTCTCGTTGGTCAGGATTAGTTCGCGGCGACGCGCATCCGCACGGTGGCCATGTACGACGTCTGCACGCGGCTGCGATAGCGCGCGGCGCGGCGGTTCACCTTCGCGATGTAGTCCTGCGTCTCCGCGAAGGGCGGCACGCCGCCGAAGCGCATCACGTTGCCTTCGCCCGCGTTGTACGCGGCCAGGGCGATGCGCTCGTCGTTGAAGCGGTCGAGGAGATAGCGGAAGTACTTGGTGCCCGCGGCGATGTTTTTCTGCGGGTCGAACGGATCGTCGACGCCGAGGATGCGGGCGGTGCTCGGGACGATCTGCATCAGTCCCTGCGCGCTCTTGTGCGAGATCAGGCCGGGGCGAAAATCAGACTCGGTGTGCACCATCGCCGCGACCAGCTCCGGCGGCAACTGATTGCGCTGCGCCTCGCGATGAATGATGTCGCCGTACGGCACGTTCGCGCGGAAGTAGTCCTCGCGGAACACGTCGAGCGTGAACGGACGATTGATGCGGCTCTGCGGAACGAAGAACTGCTGACGCATCACCTGCGTCGTGAAGATCGGCAGCGCTTTCGGATCGAGCGGCGCCGGTGCTTCGTGCGGAATCGCAAGTGCGCTTTGCACCTGCGCGGTTTTGCCGCGCAGCGTTTCGAGATTCACGCTCATCGCGGAACTCGGCATGTCGATCGCCGCGAACGCGAGCGGGATGCTCGCCAGCACCGCTGCCGCGCGCGCCGCGAGTCCGAGTCCGCGACGCCACATCGCTCGTGACCGTCCACCGTGTTTCTGACACGGACAGACGACGCGGTAGTCGCGTCCCGGTTTCCAGCTTCGTGTTCGTATACGTCGTTGTTGCGTCACCACGCCTCTCGCCAAGGGCAAAAGGCGGACCACTTTTCGGGACGCGCAAACAACACGAATGGAATGAGCAGGTTGCCTACATCACCAGAATGGTCTTGGTCTCGTCGTTCAGCATGATCACGAGCGCGTAGACGCCAATCGCGGTTCCAATCGGGAAGGACGGAAGACTGAGCACCGCGAGAACCATCGTCAGCATGCGCGCCCACGACTTGCGCTTCGAGAGTCCCCAGCCCGCGATGATGCTCGGGATCGAGAGAATGCCGACCAGCGCGGCGATGAAGGTCATGCAGCCGCCGGCCCACGCCGCACCCACCTGCGCGTCGCTGCCGTGATCCTGCGAGAGGATCGTCGCGGCCGCGCCGGCACCGAGAAAGAAGAAGCCGATCGCGGTGAGCAGTCCGAGAACGCCGAGGATGATGAACAGAATGGAGATGATCTTGATGTGCTGGTCCATTGAATTCGTTTTCCTCTCTTACTGAGTGCCGCTCGTATCTGTTGATACGGTATCCGTGTCCGGAGGTTCAGGCGCCGCCGTGTCGACGGTGTCCGTCGCCGCGGTGTCAGTCTCGATCGGATCCGCCGTCACCGCGGTGTCGGTGGTCTCCGTCGTTTCCGTCGTCGCTGTCGTTTCGGTGGTCGTCGTCGTTTCGGGCTCGGGCTTCTTCTCGGTCAGCACCTGTTGCTCGGCGAGATGTCCCCACCGGCGCATGCGCGAGAGGATCATCTGCTGCCGCCAGCGCAGTCGCTTGTTCGGCTTCGCGACGTTCATCAGTCGCGGATTCGGCAAGCATCCCGCGAGCAACGCAGCTTCGCGCGGCGCGAGTGCGGCCGCGGACTTTTTGAAGTAGTGACGCGCGCCGGCTTCCGCGCCATACACGCGCTCTCCGAGCTCGACGACGTTGAGGTAGATCTCGAGGATGCGCTTCTTCGACAGATGCTTTTCGAGCGAGCGCGCGATGAAGTACTCGCGGATTTTTCGCAGCGGATTGCGCGACGGCGAAAGGTAGAGGTTCTTCGCGAGCTGCTGGGTGATCGTCGAGCCGCCGTGCGTGACGCGGCCTTTCTTCCAGTTGCGCTCGAACGCTTCCTTCATCGCCTTCGTGTCGACGCCTTGATGTTCGTAGAAGGAGTTGTCTTCGGCGACGAGCACCGCGCGACGCAGGTTCGGCGAGATTTTGTTGTACGA
>DASVNL010000015.1:0-13490 GCA_036383875.1 Thermoanaerobaculia bacterium | reverse complement strand
TGGAGAAGTACCGCAAGAACATCTTCATGAGCAGCGGCGCCCCGCGCATGGATCGCGACCGCCTGCCCCTCGAAGCCGTGGCGGACGTCCCCGAGCCGCCACACATGGAAGATCACGAGGACGAGTAAGTGTCGGTTGTGTCATCCCGTGCGTCAGCACGGGATCCCGCGCCGTCTTCGCGACGCGGGATGACACAGTGATCCACCTGTTAGATCTCTGCCTTCACCGTCTGGGCTTCCGTGACGATCACCTGCACCTGGTCGATGACCGTGACGTCGTCCGCGGCGAGGAGTTGCAGCGTGTAGCGGCCCGGCGCGATGCGCTCGAGCGGCGTGATGGTGCGTGGGAAGAGGTCGTAGCGACGCGGCATTGAGCCGAGGCGCGGATACGGGATGTTGAAGTTGTCGAGGAGCTGGACGCGCTGCTTGTCGGAATGCTTCGACTCGATCTCGATGCGGCCGCCTGGCGAGAGCGCGACCGTGCGCGTCGACGGCGCGTTCACTGAGACGTGCACCGGTGCGTAGTTCTGCGTGTAGATCGTCGCGATGTATTGCCCCGGCGCGACCGCAACGTTGACCGGGCCGCTCGCCTGATCGCCGAAGAAGAAGCCCTGATCGGAGCCCGGCATCAGGCGGCCCGACATGTCGTAGAGCGCGGCGCTCGCGCGTAACGCGCGGCCGTCGCGCGCGTCGACGACGTTGAACGACACGCCATCGGACGCGGTCATCCGCAGCTCGACATTGTCGATCGTCGACTCCCCGACGACGACTTCCTTCGACACGCTGCCGTACGAGTCGAGACTCGCGGAGACCGTGTACGCGCCCGCCGGAATGTTGTCGATCACCCACACGCCGCTCTCGTCCGTCGTTGCGCCGCGACCGCGGAACATCTCGACCGTCGAGTTCGCGCGCAGCGAGACGTTCACGCCCGAGATCGGGCGGCTGTTGCCCGCGTCGACGACGCGGCCGCGCATGCTCGCCGTCGTGTAGTCGATGTCGAACGTCGAGGAGCCGCGCACTTCGACGCTCGTGCTGTACGTGCTGAGGCGCTGCATCTCGACGACGTTGACGAGGTAGTTGCCGTCTTCGAGTCCGGTGATGCTGTAGACGCCGTTCGAGTCGGTCGTCGTGCTCGACGTGCTGGATCCTGAACCACCGCGTGCGGCGAACATCACCGACGCATTCGACAGCGGCGCGCCGTTGCGCGTCACGCGGCCGCGCACCACGACGTCGGAGCGGAATGCGAGATCGACCTGGATCGAACCGCCCGTGGCGACCGTCACCATCTGCGTGCCCGTCGAGCGGTTCTCGCTCATGTTGCGAACGCTCGCCGAGAGTTGCACGTTGCCGACCGGGGCACCTTCGATCTTGTAGTTGCCCGTCGCGTCGACCGGAGTCTGCGACATGTTGCTGCCGCTGCGCGCCATGACGAACGTCTGCGCGAGCTCCTGCTCGGAGACACCGGTCACCCGGCCGTAGATCGTGCCGCCGGTCTTCAGAACGATGCGCGCCTGGCCGCCCGTCGCGATGTCGAAGTCCTCGAGGACGCCGTCCGCGTAGCCGCTGCGCTGCGCCGTGAAGCGATACCGTCCCGGTGCGAGCGATTCGAACTCGAACACGCCGTTCGCGTTCGTCGTCACCGCCGTCGGCATCGCGCCCGGCGCGCTCGCGCGGACCGTTGCTTCCGCGACCGGCACGCCCGCTTCCGTCACGACGAGACCGGTGAACTGCGTGCCGCCTTCGAGCTGCACGTCGAGCCGCATCTCCTTGCCCTTGAGCGTGACCTGCTTCGACGTCGCGAGGTACTTCGCGTGGCGGAACGAGATCGTCTCGTCGCCGGTGCTCAAGGCGTCGAGCGTGTACTCGCCGTTCGAGTCCGTCGTCGCGCGCTTCTCGCCGCCGCTGAGCGCGAAGTTGCCCGAAGGCGACGGCGCGAGCGACACGTTCACGTCCGCGAGCGCGGCGCCGGTCGGACTCGTGACCTTGCCCGAGAGCTTCACACCCGTGTCGAGCTCGAGGACGACGTCGGTGAGCGGTTTCCCTTCCTCGATCGTGAGATTGAGGCGGCCGGTCACGAAGCCCGGCGCGTTCGCGACGAGCGTGGCCGATCCGGTCGGGACGTTTTCGAGCACGAACGAACCGTCGTCGGTCGTGAACGCCTTCGTCTGCGGCGGTCCCATGAACATCATCGGCCCGCCGCCGCGCGAGCGCGTCACGCCGGCTTCGAACGACGTGATCGGACGGCTCGTCCCCTTCTCGACGACGCGACCCGAAACGCGAACGCCCGGCGTGAGCTCGATGACGACGTCGCGTCCGGGCGCGGTGAGCATGCGCTGTTCGCTGATGAACTCATCGGGCTTGTTGAGAAACACGCTGACCTGACCGGCGTTCAGATTGCCGAGGGTGAAGGAGCCGTCGGGACCGGTGGAGGCGTTCGACAGGTTGCCGCCGCCGAACACGTTGAGGCTGACGCCGTCGACACCAGTGCCGCCGCGCGTGATGCGTCCCGTGATCTCCACTGCCGGATCGAGCTTCAGCTCGATTGGCAACGTGCCGTTCGGCGCGACGTTGTGCGCGCGCACAGTCTTCGATGAATAGCCGTCGCGTCGCGCGGTGAAGTCGTACGCACCTTCTTTGAGGCGCATCGAGAACGTTCCGTCGCCGGACGTCTGCACGGCCTCGTCGTCGGCGCGATTCGGACCGCCGATCGTGATCATCATGCGCTGCGCGGTGTTCGCGCTGCGGCCCTGCGTTTCGCTCGCGGTCACGTTCACGCCTGACACCGGATTGTTGTCCGCGTCGACGATCTTGCCCGTGACTTCGATGCCGCTCGGCAGCGTCACCACGACGCCGCTCTTGCGCTCGCCCTGCGCGACTTTCAGCGAGTCGCTGCGGCCGGTCGGCAGACCTTTCTTCGCCGCGCGCACTTTCAGATCGCGATCGCCGGAGACGCGCAGCATGAACTTGCCGTCCGGACCGCTCGCGGCCGGCTGCGAATCGCGCATCATCATCATCCGGCCCGGCGCGAATCGCATCGACATCGGATCGGCCGTGACCTCGCCCGACACCGACGACGCGGCGACCGGCTTGTTCGCCTCGTCGACGACCACGCCGGTGATGCGCGCCATCGGCTGCAGCGCGAAGTCGCGCGAGCCGCGTTCGCCGGCGGCGGCGCCGACTTCGCCGAGGTCACCTTCGTAGCCGGGATGCGAGACCGTGAGGCTGTAGGTGCCGGCCGGCGCCACGAACGAATACGCGCCCTTCGCATCGACTTCCATCGACGGGGCGGCGTCGGAGCTGCGAATGAATCGGCGCGAGCCGAGAGCCACGGTCGCACCGGCGACGGGGAGCTTGGTCTTCGCGTCGGTGATGCGTCCCGCGAACGTCGTCGCCTTCTCGAGCTTCAACGTCGTCGACACGTCTTTCGCGAACGCGCGCTGCGCGATGAGATTGTCTTTGCGGGCGATGAGCGTTTCCCACTTCGCCGGCGCGCGCTCGATCGTGAACGTGCCGTCGTCGGCGGACGTCGCGAGTGGCCAGCCGTTCAGCGTGATCGCCGCCTTGCTCGCGGGAGTCTTGCCGTCGGCAGCGAGCACGCGACCGGTGAGCGGCGCGCCTTTCGTCAGCGTGCGATTCATCTTCGCGCGCCGGTCTTTGTCGGAGAGCGCGAAGAACCCGTCGTCGTCGACGGCGAAGTCGGGATGAATCACCGTGATGGCGTTCAGCCGTTTGGAGTCGGGCGCGTCGTAGCGGCCTTCCTCGTTCGTCTTCACGATCAGCTCCGCGCCGCCGTACGACAGCACGACCGTCGCATTCGCGACCGGCTTGCCGCCGGACGAAATGCTGCTCGTCCGCGACTCCGCTTTCTGCGCGATGAACACCGCACCTTCTTCGTCTTTCTCGACCGAACGTTCCTGCGGTTCGTAGCCGCGCATCGACATGCGCAGCGTGACCACCGCGTTCTTCGGCGACTCGAGCGAGAACGTTCCCTTCGCATCCGTCTGCGTCGACGCGAGCGGCACGGCCTCGGGTTGCTCGGAAAGCAGGCGCGCGCGTCGCGCGCCATTCGACTCGAACGCGTACGTCGAAACGCGTGCGCCGGCGAGCGGTTTACCGTCGGGCGTCATCACGCTGCCGGTGATCGCGGCGAGCGAAGGAAAAGCGAATAGGGCGAGCGCGAGGAAGAAAGCGGATCGCTTGTGCGGCATGGCGGTAAGTATGACGCTCGTACTGCGGAACAGTTCCATTCAGCCCCCTGTTGGCCGTCGACGTGAAGAGACGGCGTCCGATGCGCAGCGAAGCGATGAAGGAGCGGCTCGATACCCTCGTCGCGACCTTCGATGTTTCGACCATCGAGCCCGATCCGCTGCAACTCGTCCTGCGCTACGACAAACCGCTCGATCAGGAAGTCGCAGGCCTCATCGCGGCGGCATTCGCGTACGGCCGCGCCGAGACCATCGTCGCGAACATCGGCGTCGTGCTCGCGCGCATGACGCCGTCCCCGTTTCGTTATCTCCGTACGTTCGACCCCCGCGAAGCGTTGAAGCGCTTCGCCGGATTCGCGCATCGCTTCCACAAAACGCCCGACCTCGTCGCGTTCCTCGGTCTGCTCGCGCAAGTCATCCGAGACCACGGCTCCATCGGCGCACTCTTCAAGGAGTGCTACGACGAACGCGATTCAGACATCGGCCCGTCGCTCGCGCGATTCGTCGACGCGGTGCTCGGCGACGCGGAGGGCGCACCGCTGCGCTACCTCCTCACGTCTCCGAATGACGGCTCGGCGTGCAAGCGCATGAACCTCTATCTCCGCTGGATGGTTCGCCGGACCGCGCCCGACCTCGGGTTGTGGACGTTCGTCGATCCGGCGAAACTGCTCATGCCGCTCGACACGCACGTCCATCGCATCGCGACGTTTCTTGGATTGTCCGAGCGAAAGTCGGCGGACTGGAAGGCTGCGCGGGCACTCACCGATCAGCTCGCCCGCTTCGACGCCACCGATCCCGTGCGCTACGACTTTGCGTTGTGCCGCCTCGGAATTCTGGATTTGTGCAGCGTGCGCCAGCGAAAAGAGAACTGCGATGTCTGCCTTTTGCGCGACGTCTGCCGTTTTCCCGTACTCTAGCCCCGTACCGGCTCCAAGATTTCGGTGGCAAAAATCCAATCGCTTGGAGAAAACCACGGCAGATCCGGAAATCTGTTCTTTGATTCAACGTGTCGAATCAACGGCTTAGCGCGATTTTCCGCAAGGCAAGCCCATTGAATGCCACGCCCACGCCGCCACCATGCGCCGAACGGTCCTGACCAACGCTCTGATTGCCATCCTCACTCTGGGTGTGGTCGTCGGCGCGTTCGTTTCCTTTCAGCGCAAACGCTCGTCTTTTGAGCGCATCGACTTCACATTCACGCGCCAGGGCGGATTGATCGTCGTCAAGACCGTCGATCCCGGCAGCAACGCCGAGCTCGCGGGACTGCGCCCTCATGACCTCATCTACACGATCGGCGGCACGCCGACGACCGAAGTCGCGGGACTGCAGAAGACGCTGCGCAACATCGGCGGCGAGACCGTGCCGATGTTCGTGCAGCGCGGCCAGACCACGCTCACCATTCATTACAACCCGCCCGAGCTGAAGGTCGATCACCCGTACCTCATCCTCAGCTTCATCGGCTTCCTCTACCTCGCGATCGGACTATTTACGCTCTTCCGAGGGGAGACGCACGACAGCCGGCTCTTCTACTTCGTTACGCTCTTCTCGTTCATCGTCTACGTCTACACGCCGGCCGGCGACATCGACTGGAGCTACAAACTCCTGCAGATGGTGGAAGAGCTCGCGCGCATCTTCCTGCCGCCGCTCGCGCTGCACTTCTTCCTCCTGTTCCCGCGTCCCGTGATCAGCGACAAGCGCTGGATCGCGTGGATGTACATCCCGCCGTCGCTGCTCGCGATGTGGGTCATCGACCTGTTGATCTTCAACAATGCGCTGGCCATCACCGCGCCGCGCTTCGCGCTCGAACTGATCGCGAAGTGGGAGATGGTCGACTTCGCGTTGTACTTCACGCTCGCAGTCGTCGCGCTCGCGTTCACGTATCGCGAAGCCGCGCCCGTCGGGAAGAAGCAGATCAAGTGGATCTACCTCGGACTCGGACTCGGCTTCCTGCCGTTCCTCGCGATCTACATCATCCCGTACCTCGTGAAGGGCAGCGTTGCGCCGGTCTACACCACCGTCTCGATCCTCCCGCTCGCGTTCATCCCCCTCGCCTTCGCCGTCTCCATCCTCAAATACAAGCTGTGGGACGTCGAGGTCGTGATCAAGGAGATCCTCGCGTACTCGGTCACGTTCGTCTTCGGACTGATCGCGTTCTCGACCGTGAACCTGATTCTCTCGCGCGTGATCGAAGAGCGGTCCGCGATGGAGCGCAACTTCCTCGCGTTCACGTCCGGACTGCTCATCGCCGGCGTGCTCATTCCGGTCAAAGGCCGCATCGAGTCGATGATCGAGATGATCCTGTACCGCGAGAGCTACCGGCATCGCCGCACGATGACCGACTTCGCGCAGGAGCTCGCGACGTTCCACGACGTGCACGAGCTGATCTCGATGATGCGCGAGCGTCTGCGCGCGACGCTGCACATCGAGCGCATGAACCTCTACACACGCGAAGCGCTGCAAGGCGCGGCGACGCTGCTCATCTACGATCCCGAAGAAGGCGTTCCACGTCGCGTGACCGAAGAGGAGCTCGGGACGATTCCGAAAGAAGGGCCGGTCGTGCTCAACGCGCCGCGCCTTCCCGACAAGAGCGAAACGCCGTGGAAGCTTCTCGGCGCCGGATATCGCTATCTCTTCCCGCTGCGCAATCGTGGCGAGCTGCAAGGCCTCTTGCTCCTCGGCACGCGTCGCAATGAAGAGCCGCTCTCGCGCGACGACCTGCATCTCGTCGGCACGCTGACTGCGCCGATCGCACTCGCAATCGAGAACTCGCGACTCTACGGAAAGCTGCGCCGCCAGCTCGAAGAGATTCGCGCGCTCAAGGAGTACAACGAGAACATCATCGAGTCGTCACTGTCGGCGATCGCGGTCGTCGCGAGCGATGGCACCGTGCTCACCGCGAATCGCGCGTTCTGGGATCTGGTCGGCGCGGATCAGACGTACGAGTCGATCGAAGACCTCTTCCCGCCGTTCGTCGAACTGCGACGCAACAACGGACGCATGCTGGCCACGCACTTCGTGAACAAAGCCGGCGTGACGAAGGAAGTCACGGTCACGGCGAGCCCGCTTTCTGTGGGCGAAGTCACGGATGGCGCACGCGTGCTCGTTGTCGGCGACATCACGGATCGCGTGCGACTCGAGCGCGAACTGCAGGACAAAGAACGTCTCGCGTCGCTGGGACTGCTCGCCGCGGGAGTCGCGCACGAAGTCAACACGCCGCTCACCGGCATCTCGTCGTACGCGCAGATCCTGCTCGCGGAGACGTCGGAAGACGATCCGAAGTACCGGCTCCTGAAAAAAATGGAGCAGCAGACGTTCCGCGCATCGAACCTCGTCAACAACCTGCTCGACCTGATCGCGAACCGTCCGCGGTCGCGCGAGATGGTGAACATCGACGAGCTGGTCGTCGCGACGGTCTCGCTGCACGAAGACTTGTTGAAGGCGAAGCGGATCAACGTGCACACGCAACTCGCGCCGATGCCGCTGCGCGTGCGCGGGAACTTCCAGGATCTGCAGCAGGTTGTGACCAACGTTCTGCTCAATGCGCGCGATGCGGTCGGCGACGAGGGAAACATCTGGGTCACCGTATCGGACGACGATGAGCAGGTGATCATTCGCATTCGCGACGACGGCAAAGGAATCGCGCCCGACATGCTCGACCGCATCTTCGATCCGCTCGTCACCACGAAGCGCGGTCAGGGCGGCACGGGATTGGGACTCGCGATCAGCCGTCGCATCGTCAACGCGAATGATGGCGAGATCACCGTGAAGAGCGAGCCTGGCAAAGGTGCCGAGTTTTCGATTACGTTGCCTCGAGCAGAGAAACTCGTAGGCAGTATTCACTAGCCCATGCGAATCCTCATCGTTGATGACGAAGAAGTCCTTCGGGACGTTCTCGAAGTCGTGCTCCGGCGCGAAGGCTTCGACGTGATCACCGCGTCGAGCGGCGAAGAGGCGCTGTCCATCCTCGACTCCACCGAAGAAGTCGACCTCACGATTCTCGACGTCATGCTGCCGGGCATCAGCGGCATCGACACGCTGCGCGCGATGCGCATCGCCAATCCGAACCTGCCGGTCATCGTGATCACCGCGTCGTCATCCATCGACGGCGCAATCGAGGCGATGAAACAGGGCGCGTTCCACTACATCCCGAAGCCGTTCAAGAACGAGGAAGTGGTCATCACCGTGAACAAGGCGCTCGAACAGCGGCGCCTCGCGCACGAGAACGAACGCCTCAAGAGCGAGCTCTCCGAGAAGTACGCGTACTCGAACATCATCGGCAAGAGCGAGACGATGCGGAAGCTGTTCGACCTCATCCGGCTCGCCGCGCCGTCGCGCTCGAACATCCTGATCATCGGCGAGTCGGGCACGGGCAAAGAGCTCGTCGCGAAAGCGATCCATCACGCGAGTCCGCGTGCACGCAATGCATTCGTGACCGTCAACTCCGGATCGCTGCCGCCGGAACTGCTCGAGTCATCGCTCTTCGGTCACATGAAGGGCGCGTTCACCGGCGCGATCGCGACGAAGCGCGGCCTCTTCGAAGTTGCGGACGGCGGCTCGATCTTCCTCGACGAGATCGGCAACATCAATCTCGAGACGCAGGCCAAGCTGCTGCGCGTGATTCAGGAAAAAGAGTTCATGCGCCTCGGCTCCGTCGACACGGTGCGCGTCGACGTGCGCATCATCGCGGCGACGAACGCGGACCTGCAGAAGCTGATGGCCGAGCAGCGCTTCCGCGAAGATCTCTACTATCGACTGAACGTCATCACCGTGCAGCTTCCGCCGCTGCGCCGCCGTCGCGAAGACATTCCGCTGCTCATCCAGCACTTCCTGCAGAAGTATTCGGAAGAGAACAAGCGCCGCGTGCGCGAAGTCACGCCGGACGCGATGCGCATCCTCATGGATCACGCCTGGCCCGGCAACGTGCGCGAGCTAGAGAACACGATCGAACGCGCGGTCGTGCTCTGCACCGGCGAGCGCATCACGCCCGAGTTGCTGCCCGACTATCTCCGCTATCCCGTGCGCACCGACACGCCCGCGATGGTCGTCCCGCAGGACGGCATCTCGCTCAAGGACGCGGTGTCGAACTACGAGCGCACGATGATCCTGCAATCGCTCGAGCTCGCGAACGGCGTGCAGAAGCGCGCGGCGGAGTTGCTGCAACTGAAGCCGTCGACGCTGAACGAGATGATGAAGCGCCTCGGCATCCACGCGAAGTCGAACGCGATCGTCGACGAAGAAGTCTTCAGTGAATCCTGAGCAGAGCGAAGGATCTCCGGTGCCACAGCGATGACCAGGCCACGTGCGTAGCTGTGGCACCAGAGATCCTTCGCTCTGCTCAGGATTCACGCTTGTACAATCCGGCGCGCATGCTGATCAGACGCGCCGCCGCGTTCCTCGCGCTCGTTCTCTCCTCGCTCGTCGTCTTCGCGCAGGCCCCGACCCCCGAAGAGCTCCTGGGGTACAAGATGGGCGAGCGATTCACGCCGCATCACCGCATCCTCGGCTACTTCGAAGAGCTCACGAAGCGCTCGAAGCTCGTCACGATGCAGCAGATCGGCGAGACCTACGAGAATCGCCCGCTCGTTCTCGCGACCATCACATCCGAGAAGAATCACGCGAACCTCGACGCGATCCGCCGCAACGCGGCGATGCTCGCGCGCGGTGAAAGCGGCGCGTCCACCGACATGCCCGCGATCGTCTGGCTCGCATTCGGCGTGCACGGCAACGAGTCGTCGTCCGCGGAAGCCGCGATGATGGTCGCGTCGTCGCTGGTGCACGACTCCGATCTCACGCGCCTCCTCGACAACGTCGTCGTCATCATCGACCCGCTCCAGAATCCCGATGGCCGCGAGCGCTACACGACCTGGTTCCATCGCACGCGCGGCATCAAGGCGAACAGCAATCCCGCCGCGGCCGAACACGCCGAGCCGTGGCCGGGCGGTCGCTTCAACCACTACCTCATCGACATGAATCGCGACTGGGCGTTCCAGTCGCAGCGCGAGTCGCAGGCGCGCGTCGCCGCGTATCTGACGTGGAACCCGCAAGTCATCGTCGACTTCCACGAGATGGGCGCCGAGTCGTCGTACTTCTTCCCGCCGAACGCGCAGCCGTACAACACGAACCTGCCGAAGGCGATGGAAGACTGGCTGGAGATCTTCGGCCGCGCGAACGCCGGTGCGTTCTCGCGCAACGGCTGGACGTTCTTCGTCGGCGAGCGCTACGACGTCTTCTACCCCGGCTACGGCGACTCGTGGCCGTCGCTGCGCGGCGCGGTCGGCATGACGTACGAACAGGGTGGCGGCGGCCGCGCCGGCTCCGCGCTCGAGCGCCTCGACGGCACGATCCTCACGCTCGCCGATCGCGCCCTGCATCACTACACCACCGCCGTCACGACCGTGCGCACCGCCGCGCAGCATCGCGAGGCGCTGCTTCGCTACACGCAGGACGCAGCGCGCGCGCAGATCGAAGCAGGCAAGAACACGTACCTCCTCGTACCCGGCTCGCCGAACTTCGACGCGCTCGTCGCACTGCTGCAGAAGAACGGCGTCCGCGTCGACGTCCTCGGCAGCGCGACCACCGTCCGCGCGACGCGCATCGATCGCGACGTCACCGAGTCGCGCAGCTTCCCCGCGGGCACCGCGGTCGTCTCGACGAAGCAGCCGTTCGGCGGACTCGCGAACACGCTGCTCGAAAAAGCGCCGGTGTTCAGCAAAGGATTCGTCGAAGAGCAGCGCGCGAAAGCCGAAGCCGATCTTCCCGATGACTTCTACGACCTCACGACGTGGTCGCTGCCTCTCGCGATGAACGTCGAAGGGTGGATGACCAACGCGCCCGTCGCGACGTCGAAGGAGTTCACGTCGGGCGCGGCGCCTGCGTTCAAGCCTGCGTCGTACGGCTATCTCGTCGACGGCAACGATCCGCAGATCTACCGCTTCGCCGGACGTCTCGTCGATGCCGGCGTGCGCTTCAGCGTCGCCGACGGTGACCTCGGGCTCGGCGACCGCACCTTCGCGCGCGGCGCGATCGTCATCCTGCGCAACAACAACGCGAAAGACATCGACGCGCGACTCGAACCGCTCGCGCGCGAGACCGGCGTCGCGGTCACGTCCGTCGATTCGGGCTGGCTCGGCGCGACGTCGTTCGGCATGGAGAAAATCCGCTACGTGAAGCAGCCGCGCATCGCCCTCGTCGGCGGCGCCGGCAGCGACGCGACGTCGTTCGGCATGCTCTGGCACACGCTCGACGTCGACACGCCGATTCCGCACACGGTCCTGTTCGCGGAGTCCGTGCGCAACGTCGATCTCGCGAAGTTCGACGTCGTCGTCTTCCCGGACGGCAACTTCGCCGACCGCCTCGGCAAGCGCGCGATCGACAAGATCAAAGCGTTCGTCAACGACGGCGGCACAGTCATCGCGGTCAAAGGCGCGAGCGCGTTCCTGCGCGACAAAGACGTCGAGATCTCGAAGCTCAAGCAGTGGGAGCCGGCGAAGAAAAAGGACGACGAGAAACCGTCGAGCGATGAGCGCTACAACGACTACCGCATCCCCGGCTCCGCGTTCCGCACGACGATGAACGATCGCTCGTACCTCACGTTCGGCGTCCCGCGCTCGCCCGCGGTGCTCGTCGAAGGGAGCAACGCGTTCCTGCCGGTCGCGAAGAAAGTCGACAACATCCTCACCATCGACGCGAAGGATCCGCTGATCTCCGGCGTCGCGTGGAACGAGTCGATCGAGCGCATCAAAGGCTCGGTCTACGTCGTGAGCGAGCCGTACGGACGCGGCCAGGTCATCACGTTCGCGGACGATCCGCACTTCCGCCTCTTCTGGCGCGCGACGCTGCCGATCTTCCTCAACGCCGTTCTCTACTCGCCGAGTTTCCCGAGATGATCGTCCGTCCACCTGCGGTCGCCGGCATGTTCTACGAGTCATCGCCGGAGCGCCTGCGGGCGCAGGTGGACGCCTGTTTCGACGCGAACGAGCCCGCTGAAACGAAGTCGCCGTTCATCGGCGCGGTCGTTCCGCACGCGGGCCTGATGTACAGCGGCCACGTCGCAGCCGCGTTCTACGCGCTCGCCGAACTGCCGAAGCGCTTCATCATCCTCTGCCCGAACCACACGGGCGCGGGTCACTTCGCAGCGATCAATCGCGAAGGCGTGTGGCGCATGCCGTTCGGCGACGTCGCGATCGACACGCCGCTCGCAGACGCGCTGATGACGAAGTCGAAACTGCTCGCGGAAGACTCGCGAGCGCACGCGCGCGAACACTCGCTCGAAGTGCAGCTCCCGTTTCTGCAGCAACTCGCCGGCGACTTCACATTCGTGCCGATCTGCCTCGGCGCGCATCGCTACGACTTCGCGGAAGAGATCGGCCGCGCGATCGCGGACGTGATCAAAGACGCGCACGAGCCGGTCGGCATCCTCGCGAGCTCCGATCTTAATCACTACGAGGATCAGAAAGAAACGCTACGCAAGGACGCGATCGCGATCAACGCCGTGTTGCAACGCGAGCCTCGCGAGTTGTGGCGCGTCGTCGACGAGTACGACGTCTCGATGTGCGGCTTCATCCCCACGACGACGATGCTCGTCGCGGCGAACGCGCTCGGTGCGTCGCGCGCGAAGCTCATCAAACATGCGACGTCCGGCGACATCAGCGGCGACTACGAGCGAGTCGTGGGATACGCTTCGGTTCTCGTATCGTGAGCCGGACAGAATGAAAATCGTCTTTGCCTCTGCCGAAGTGTCTCCCATCGCCAAGACCGGTGGCCTCGGCGACGTCGTCGGTGCGCTGCCGAAAGCGCTGGTGAGGCTCGGCCATGAAGTCGTGATCTTCATGCCGTTCTATCGCGAGGCCCGGCTGTGGTTCGAGAAGAACGGCGTCGCGGTGCATCAGGTGATGCCGACCGTGCCGATCTCGTGGGCGAATTGGGCGGCCGAGGCGACGTTCTTGAAGGCGACGCTACCAGGGACGAGCATCTCGATCATCCTCGTCGCGAACAACTACTTCTTCGATCGCGGACAAATTTACGAGAGCGGCCCGGGCAACGACTTCCTGCTGCGCTACACGTTCTTCTGTCGCGCGGTGATTCGCGGCTGCGAGCTGCTCGACATCGCGCCGGACATTCTGCATTGCCACGACTGGCACACCGCGCTGCTGCCGTTGTATCTCGACAGCGGCCTGCGCGGCTCGCAGCAGTTCGCGAACACACGCTCCGTCTACACGATTCACAACCTGCACTACCAGGGCGCGGCGGGACCCGATGCGTTCGCGCTGACGGGCCTGCACAGTCG
>DASVNL010000014.1:0-5005 GCA_036383875.1 Thermoanaerobaculia bacterium | reverse complement strand
ACAGACGCCGTCGTGCGCGAGCTCTTCGAGTGCGCCGTTGAAGAGGAACTGCTCGAGGAAGTGCTGTGCGGTGTCGCGCGGAATGCGTGTGCCGAGGAGTGCGAGGGCGGCGATGTAGGAACGGGTGGGCTCGGTGAAGTTCGGGAGAGAGGAGCGTGTCGGAGGAAGGTCGCCGTCAGCGAGATACGCGGCGAAGGCATCGGAGTGCACGAAGTCGTCAAACGGACCGTGCATTGCGTCACGCACGTGCAGCCGCGGTGCGACGAGGAACCAGCGCGTTGCGGGCAACGGTGTTCCATCGCGCGGTGTGAGCCACGCGCCGT
This sequence comes from Thermoanaerobaculia bacterium, assembly GCA_036383875.1. Classification (GTDB taxonomy): domain Bacteria; phylum Acidobacteriota; class Thermoanaerobaculia; order Gp7-AA8; family Gp7-AA8; genus QHVT01. The sequence continues at coordinate 4,682 of DASVNL010000014.1, read as the reverse complement.
GATGCGCGAGGATCGTGGCGACGTCGCGCGATCCTGCATCGAACGCCGCTTCGTTGGTGACGATGAACACGTGGCGTGAGTCGGACGTCGCGGCGAGGATGCGTTCTGCAACCGCGTTCGGTGCGAGTGCCGCGTCGTACGGCGTGCCGAGTGCCGAGTAGCGTTCGAGTGGCGATGCGCCGCGGAACACGATGGGCGTGAATGTCGCCGCGAGTTGCGCGTATCGCAACACGGTGTCGATGCACAACGGATCGCTCGACGCGAACTGCGCGACTTCACTCTCGAACGCATGCAGCGCGTCGACGCCGGGTGACGCGATCGCGCCGCACGCAGCGGCGCGCAACCAGCGCAGATCTGCGGCGGCATCCTTCGAGATGCGTGCGAACGCGTCGGCGTAGATCGCATCAGCGCGCGCCCACGATTGCTGGAGGATCGCCAGATCGGCGCCGAGCTTCTCCGCGAGGTCCTGCACGAGCGTGAGTACCGGCGGCGCGATGGTCGGATCGGACGCGCGCGCGGCGATGCGAATCAGTCGCACATCGCTGCCGCGCTTCTGCACGACGGCCCACTCGCTCGCATCAAAGTCGACATCCGCGATCCCCGCAAACTGCAGCAACGCCTGATGCGCCGCAAACTGTGCGACGACCGACAAGCGATCGCGAGTGCCGAGGGATTTGAGCGCGGGAAGTGGCGTCGCGGTGAGCTCTTCGTTCCAGGGCAGCGTCGAGTGTCGCAGCGCGGCGATCGTCGCGCGATCCCACGCGAACGCGCGTGCCGACAAAGCGGTCGCCGGACGCGCGCGCCGAGGCCCACCTCGCATGCTCATGGATGGCGAGGGAGAGTAAAGGAAAGGAGTCTTGATGTACAGCCTGCTTGAGGAGAAGGCGGATTGATTGACCCGTTAGAATGGTGAGATGGACTGGCGCTCCCTGATCTCCGTGGACCCGAACGTTTGCCACGGGCAGGCATGCGTGAGCGGTACGCGCGTGCCGGTCGCGGTCGTGCTGGACAACCTCGCCGCTCACGTGACCCACGAGGAAATCCTGCGCAGTTATCCTAGCCTGACGCCGGATGCGATTGATGCCTGCATCGCGTACGCAGCCGACCTCGCGCGGGAACAGGCGATCGCGCTTCCAGCCTAGTTTTTTCGCGATGCGCTTCAAGACGGATGAGAATCTGCCCGAAGAGTTGGCGCAGTTGCTTCGCGACGCGGGTTGGGATGCGCTCAGCGTGATTCAGCAAAAGCTCGGCGGAACGGCGGATCAACGGCTCGCCGAGATCTGTGCGACGGAGTCGCGCATTCTCGTCACGTTGGATCTGGGCTTCGGCAACATCAAAGCGTATCCGCCGCGCGCGCAGAGCGGCATCATCGTCTTGCGGCCACCGCGACAGGACAAGCCTTCGATTCTTGCGTTGGCGACGCGGCTCGTCGAGGCTCTTCGCGGCCAGGAGATTCGGAACGAGCTCTGGGTGGTCGACGATCAGAAGATTCGCGTTCGATCGTAAGACTCGCCCTTACTTCTTCCGGCTCGCCCAACCTTCGATCACGCGCTGCGGGGTGCGGCTGAGCGCGAGCGAATCGGGGGGGACATCCTTCGTGATCGTCGAGCCGGCGCCGACGTAGGCGCCGCGGCCGATGCGGATGGGCGCGACGAGTTGCGAGTCGGAGCCGATGAAGGCGCCGTCTTCGATGATCGTCTTGTTCTTGTTCACGCCGTCGTAGTTGCAGGTGATGGTGCCGGCGCCGATGTTGACGTCGGCGCCGATGTCGGCGTCGCCGATGTAGGAGAGGTGGGAGGCTTTGGCGCCGTCGCCGAACACCGCCTTCTTTGTCTCGACGAAGTTGCCGACCTTCACCTTCTTGCCGAGCTTCGTGCCGGGGCGGAGGTGGGCGTAGGGGCCGACGGCGGCGTGTTCGTCGATGATCGCGTTTTCGGCGACGGTGCCGGTTTTGATGTGCACGTCGTCGGCGATGGTGACGTCGATGAGGTGGACGCCGGGCTCGATGACGCAGTTCCTTCCGATGCGCGTTTTGCCTTCGATCGTCACGAACGGATAGACGACCGTATCGGCGCCGATGCTGACCGTCGAATCGATCACGACGGTGTTGGGATTGCGGAACGTGACGCCGTCCTTGAGCAACTGCTCGACGACGCGGCGTTGGATTTCGGCTTCGACTTGTGCGAGCTCGCCGCGGGAGTTCACGCCCAGCGCTTCGATGGCGTCGTCGACGATGACGGCGCCGACGCGGTGTCCGGCGTCGCGGAGGGCGCCGAGGACGTCGGTGAGGTAGTACTCGCCTTGCGCGTTGTTCGTTTTGAGATTGCGCAGGTTGTCGAAGAGATGTTCGCCGTTGAAGATGTAGATGCCGGCGTTCACTTCGTTGATGCGCTTCTCGTCGTCGTTCGCGTCTTTGAATTCGACGATGCGCGTGACGGAGCCGTCGCCGTCGCGCACGATGCGACCGTAGGCCGCGGGCTGGTCGAGCTTCATCGACAGCAGCGTGAGCGCGTTGCCGGAGCGTTCGTGTTCGTCGATGAGCCGGCGCAATGTTTCGGGACGCGTCAGCGGCACATCGCCGGACAGAATCAATACGCGTTTGCCGTTCGCGGGCTCGATTGCGCTTGCGGCTTGAAGGACCGCGTGGCCGGTGCCGAGTTGTTCTTCCTGGACCGCGTAGCGCGCGCGATCGCCGACGGCTTGCTGCACGGCTTCGCGTTGATGGCCGATGATCAGCACCGGTGCGTTCGCGCCGACGTTCGACGCGAGGTCGAGCACGTACTCGATGATCGGACGGCCTGCGGCTTCGTGCAGGATTTTGATGGTGGAGGACTTCATGCGCGTGCCGAGGCCCGCGGCGAGGATCACTACTTCGAGGTTTGGATTCATGCGTCGCTTCTCATTCTCTTGAGCGTGCGGCCGTAGCGGTCGTAGAGCTGAAAGATCGTCTGCGCGAGCGCCGCCGGGTCGTGCCGTACGAAGTTGCCCTCTGCAATGATGTCGCCGAAGAACGGCGTGACGCCGAGGGCGCGGATTTCTTCGATGTCGAATTGGACGGGATGCTGGTTCATCGTCGCGTAGCTGGTGAGGATCGCGTCGGATGGGCGGCGGCCGTTCATCACCATCACGTCGACGACGAGGCCCGCGTGCTCAATGATCGTGCGCAGGTGATCCTGCGCGCTGTAGTCGTCGGTTTCGTTCGGTTGCGTCATCACGTTGCAGATGTACACGCGCAATGCCTTGGCCGTTCGTAATGCGTCCGCGATGTTGCGGATCGCGAGGTTCGGCAACACTGACGTGTAGAGCGATCCCGGTCCGACGATGATGAGGTCGGCGGCGGCGAGCGCGTTGAGCGCGCCGTCGGTTGGCTGCGCGTCTTCCGGCTCGATCGCGAGGTGTGTGATGCGCGCGTGACGCACGCTCGTGCGCGGCGCCTCGCCGATGAATGAGCCGCTGATGGAGACTTCGCCGAGGAGCTCCGTTCCGTCTTCGAGCGTCGCGCGGAGCCGGACGTCGGTGAGCGTCGACGGGTAGATCTCACCGCGGATGTTCAGGACTTCCGACGCCGCGAGCACCGCGTTGTCGAAGCTCCCGGTGATGTCGGTCATCGCGGTGAGGAGGAGGTTGCCGAGCGAGTGGCCTTTGAATGCGGAGTGCGCGTCGAAGCGATACGCGAAGAGTTGCGATAGGAGTTGTTCCTGATCCGCGAGCGCGACGATGCAGTTGCGGATGTCGCCGGGCGGCAGCATGCCGAACTCTTTGCGCAGCTCGCCCGAGCTGCCGCCTTCGTCGGTGACGGTGACGATCGCGCCGAGTGCGTCGATCGTCCACGGACCGTCTGCCTCGACGTACGACTTGAGCCCGCGCAGCAGCGTGGACAATCCGGTCCCGCCGCCAATTGCGACGATGTTCAGTCCGGGCGCGCTCATCGGCGGTGGATTATGTCTCAGCGCTGCAGTGCGCGCTGCAAGTGAAAGCGCAGCGGCTCGACGAGCGTGTAGTGCGACGTCAGGCGGCTCTGGCGTTCCTTCTCGCCGAACAACTCGAGCATCGTGTTCACACGCTCGTGGTACCAGGCGTCGTCGACTTCGTTGTGCGCGCGCTTTTCGTCGAGCACTTGCAGCACGTGCTCGCGGTCCATGATCTCGGGATGGTGGTTGAACGCGAGGAAGCGCGGCATGGTGCCGGTCGCGTCGCGCGCGATCTCGACCATCGTCAGCGCGGTGCTGCCTTCCGCCTCGAACGAGATCGGCAGGGTCTTGCCAGCGTCGCTGAGGATGAGATCGAAGAGTCGGTTGTCGACGACGTGAAAGTGCTGGCGATCGGGAAGCTCGTTCGCGAACTGTTCGAACCACGGATGTCGCAGCGCTTCGCGCGACAAACGATTGATGCGCAGACCGCTGCTCTTTTCCGTGCGCAGAACGGGCCGCGCGATTCCGCTCCAGCGGCACACGAGGCCGAACGAGTGACAGACGGCGAGCATCGCCGCGTTGGTGTCGTTGGCGATTGCGTCGAAGAGCTTGAAGAGCGGCTTTTCCCAATCGTCCGTTTCGTTGACGCCCTGGCTCCATTCGTGTTCGCCGTCATTGAGTCGCGGGTCGAGATGGCCGGGGCCGCCTGTGCCGATGAAGATGCTGCAGCGTCCGGGATCGGGGAGCAGGTTGCGATAGCGGACGTCGAAC
>DASVNL010000013.1:0-2887 GCA_036383875.1 Thermoanaerobaculia bacterium | reverse complement strand
TCGTCCGGCTCGAATATGGCCATCGGATGAATGGAACTACTGTTCCGACCTCACTGAGGGATCGCCGAGGAGGACGAAGGGAGCCCAATGGAACGGGTGCTGCGTTCGCTTGTCGCGAATGCATTGCAATTGTGCGTCGCGCACCGCCTGCGCCTTGTGCAGCGCCGGATTTTTCGAACTTGCGCGGAGAGATCGATGGAACGCGATCATGAAATCCGCCGTGCTGTCACTGGCGACTTTCCACTGTGCCGCCACTGTGGAAGACGCGCCCGCGAGGAAGAACGACCATGCCAATCCGACGACGCCTTCTCCCCCACCGACGCGGCCTCGCGCAGTTTCGCACGCAGACAACACGACGAGGTCCGCGTCGAGGTCGAGTCGCGCGACTTCCCAACTCTCCAGCCACCCATCCTCGTCGGCCTGTCCATCGCGCGCGAGCATGAGTCGAGAGTACATCGGATGCGCGTCGTCGAGAATCGCGTGTGTCGCGAAATGCGCGATGGTCGCGCCGTGCAGCGCTGTTTTCGTACGTGACTCCGTCGCGCGATCGCGTTTCAAAACGAGCGACTGTTGCGGATCGTAAAGCGCGCGCAGCGCGTCGACTTCGTGCTCGGCGTCGGGAAGCGGGCCGAGGTTCGTGCTGCGATAGAAACTCGCAGCGGCTTTGTTCGCCGCTTCATCGAGCGTTGGATTGGCGATCGCGAGGAGCCTGACGTGTGGAGGCTTCGCGCGTTTGCGCGCATTCGCGATCGACGCGTACGCGACCATCGACGGCGTATAGAAGATGGTCTTGCTCTCGACGAGGAATCGGCCGTGACGATCGACAAGCGCCGCGAATGGCACGCGCCACAAACTGTCATCCGGCACGACCAGCAGCGCGTCCGCGCCGGCGAGGTCACGTTCGATCGGCTCGACGAGCAGTGAATAAAGCTCGCGCGCGGGCTTCTCGATACGCAGGTCGCGATTCGCGAGCATTTCGAGGAACGCGCTGACGCGCTGATCGAGCACATCGCGTTCGATTTTGCGCGTCCGGACAATGACGCCGTCTGCGCCAACCACAAAGACATAGAGATCGTGTTCGCTGACGAAATACTCGACGGCCATCGTGCCCAACGGAAGCTTCGCTGCGAGTCCGCGGATCTCGTTCGCGTCGATGCGGTGACGCACTGCGCTGCGCCGTTCTGATTTCGCGCGAACGCCGTCGAGGAATGACGCGCGCGCCGCGCGAGCGCGATTCAATTGCTCGGTTTGATCGCGAATCAGTTTCGCGGATTTCGCCTGGTCGAGCTCGAGACGGATTCGCACGACTTCCCGATCGAGCGCGGCCTGCTGCTCGCGGACATCCGCGTCGATTTGTGCGACCGTGCCCGGCCGGCCATTGTCGAGGATGTCGGTCAGGACTCTGGCCCGGCCGCGTTCGAGATACGCCAGCGCTTCGACAGAATTGCCTCCGCTCAACGCGAGCTCCGCGGCGAGCTCGTAACTCTCGGAGGTCATGCTGGCCGCCAGTGCGCGCTGTTGTTCGTCGCCGGCGACTCTCTCATCGAGCTCCTCCCGGATTCCGATGGCTTCGAGCGCCACGGCCAGGCCGCGATCGACAACGCCCAACCGCTGATACGCACGACCCGCATACGACAACGCCTCGGCGCGCTGATTCGGATGGAGGCCAGGCTGCGCAAGACTGGCCAATGACAACGTAAGTGCGCCGGTATTGTCGCCGCGGCTCGTGTGTTGCGGCGCCAGCTCGTACAGAAATGTATCCGGGCTGCCGCGATGATGTCGCGCGGACTCGCGATTCAAACACTCCGCCTCGGCGAAATTGCCATTGTGGGCTTCGATCATGGCCAGTGCGCGAAGCCCTTTGCCGAGGTGATTTCCGGGCATCGATTTGACGGCGGTCAGGATGCCGGCGTCATTTCGGACGATGACGCGGCCGAGCATTTCGCGGGCCTCGTCGAATTTCCCTTCGTCGACGAGCGCGCATCCCCATTGGACCAGCAACGTCGCGTGCGCGAGAGCCTTGGTCTGCTCCGCGAGCGCAGTCGCACGGGCGTGATGAAACAGTCCGCGTTCGTGATCGCCCTGATTGAAATAGACCGTCGCGAGAACCATCTCGAAGCCCATCTCGCCCCCGAGGTCTCCGACTTCACGCGCTATGGCCATCCCTTCGTCGATATACAGGCGCGCGCTGAGATAGTCGGATTGTCCGTTGGCGGCGATGTTCGCAAGGCTATAGAGCGTGCGACTGAGAATGTTCGGATCTTCGGAGCGACCGGCGAGCTTGCGCGCGTTCTGATAACACTCGACCGGATCGACGGAAACGTTTTTCTCAAACTTGAAGCGAGTGCCGCGAATGCTGCGACCGCGGTCATACCAAGCACGCGCGAGGATCTCTGGATCGCCGAGCTCTTTGGCGATGGCCAGACTTTCTGTACTCAGCCTGTCCGGGCCACCGGCATCTTCGGGCTTTACCGTGTACGTCGCCGCTCCCAGAGCAAGAGCTTCTCCGCCGCGATCGCCAACGTCACGCGCCACGCGCAATGCCATCGTCGACGCAGCCTCGGCCTCGAGCCATTGTCCGGAGTTGAGATGCAAGAGGCAGCGCGCGTACAACGCACGCGCAAGCCCTTTGGTCAGACGTTCCGGGTGGTCGCTGAGCAGACGCTCGCGTTCTTCGATCTTGGCCTGAAGGAGAAGATCCGCATACTCCTCGTCGAGATTGCGAACCTCTGTAATGAGCCAGCGCTCGCCCTGTCGCGCAAGCGTGAATCTCAGCGGCACGACGTCGACTGCGGACCATTCGCCGGAACCGAGGGGATCGCGCTTCGACAGTGCGGCGTCGGCGCGAAGCGTGGCCTGGTCGCCTTTCGCGTCGACGGTTGAAACG
>DASVNL010000012.1:0-11881 GCA_036383875.1 Thermoanaerobaculia bacterium | reverse complement strand
TTCGAGGAAAAGTACGCGGATCGGATTTTCACGATGTTTGAACGTTTGCATGCGCGGAGCACTTACGAGGGAACCGGTATAGGTCTGGCAATCTGCAGGAAGATCGCCGAGCGCCACGGCGGAGAGATTCGCGCACACGGGAAACCGGGAGAGGGAGCAACGTTCGTGGTGACCTTACCGATCCAACACACGGAGGCCGAGAACCGTCATGCCTGACACCGGCAGACCGATCGTCATCCTGCTGGCCGATGACGACGAAGAAGATCGCATGCTCGCATCGCACGCGCTCGCCGAGAGCCGCGTGGTCAACGACCTGCGCTTCGTCGAAGACGGCGAAGAACTGCTCGACTACCTTTATCACCGCGGCAAGTTCGCCGAGAAAGGCTCGTCCCCTTCCCCAGGACTGATCCTGCTCGACCTGAACATGCCGCGCCGCGACGGACGCGAGGCGCTGCGCGAGATCAAAGCCGATCCCGAGCTGCGCCGCATCCCGATCGTCGTGCTCACCACCTCGAAAGCCGAAGAAGACATCTACCGCACCTACGACCTCGGCGCGAACTCCTTCATCACGAAGCCCGTCAGCTTCGAAGGACTCGTCGCCGTGATGCGCGACATCGGCCGTTACTGGATCGAGATCGTCGAGCTTCCACCTGACTCCATTGACTGAAACCGACGGACGCGCCGTACGTCTGCTCCTCGTCGAAGACGACGAGGACGACTACGTTCTGACGCGTGCGCTGCTCGCGGACGCGCAGCGCACGACGTTCGAGCTCGAGTGGATCTCGACGTTCGACGACGCGCTCACCGCGCTCGCATCGAGCACGCATGACGTCTGCCTCATCGACTATCGCCTCGGCGAACACGATGGCCTCGAGTTGATGCGCCACGCGCAGGCGGCCGGCGTCACCGCGCCGCTGATCCTGCTCACAGGACAAGGCGGCGGCGACATCGATCTCGCGGCGATGCGCGCCGGCGCGGCGGACTATCTGATCAAAGGGACGATCGACGCGCCGCTGCTCGAACGTTCGATTCGGTACGCGCTCGAACAGAGCCGCACGCTGCGTGCGCTGCGCGAGTCGGAAGAGCGTTACGCGCTTTCCGCGCGCGGCGCGAACGACGGACTCTGGGTGTGGGATGTCCGGACGAACGACGTCTATTACTCGCCGCGCTGGAAGTCGATGCTCGGCTTCGACGAACACGAAGTCGGCAGCGCGCCGGACGAGTGGTTCTCGCGCGTGCATCCCGACGACGCGGAACTGCTGCGCAGCGCGGTCGATCGTCACCTCAGCGGCGAGACGCTGCATTTCGAGAACGAACATCGCATGCGCTGCCGCGACGGCTCGTATCGCTGGATGCTCAGCCGCGGACTCGCCGTGCGCGACACGAGCGGCACGGCCACGCGCATCGCGGGATCGCAGACCGACGTCACGGAGCGCAAGCTCGCCGTCGATCGGCTCACGCACGACGCCTTCCACGACGCGCTCACGCAGCTTCCGAATCGCGCGTTGTTCATGGATCGGCTCGCACGCGCGATCGAAACGCATCGTCGCCATCCCGAGTCGTTGTTCGCGGTGCTGTTCCTCGACCTCGATCGCTTCAAAGTCATCAACGACAGCCTCGGCCATCTTCTCGGCGACGAGCTCCTGCTCGCCGTCGCGAAGCGTTTGTCCGCGTTCGTCCGCTCCAGCGACACCGTCGCGCGACTCGGCGGCGACGAGTTCGCGATGCTGCTCGACGGCATCGATCACGAAGCCGACGCCGTGCGCGCCGCGCGTCGCATTCAGGAGGAGTTGCTCCTCCCATTTCGCCTCGGCGCACACGAAGTCTTCACCACCGTCAGCATCGGCATCGCGCTGAGCACGACCGGCTACGACGATCCGCAGGACGTGCTGCGCGACGCGGACATTGCGATGTACCGCGCGAAGGCGCGCGGCAAAGCGCGGCACGAAGTGTTCGACACGGCGATGCACGATCGCACCGTCGAGCTGCTGCGCTTCGAAACGGATCTGCGACGCGCGATTGAACGCGACGAGCTGCGCGTCTACTACCAACCCGTCATCGAGATGAAGAGCGGACGCGTCGCCGGATTCGAGGCGCTGCTGCGCTGGCAGCGCGGCGAGACGCTCGTGTCCGCGCAGTCGATCGTCGCGACGGCGGAAGAGACCGGGCTGATCGTGCCGATCGGCGAGTGGGTGTTGCGCGAGGCGCTGCGACAGGCGCGCGTGTGGGACGGCATCGACATGCACGTCAACCTCTCGCCGCGACAGTTGCTGCAACCCGACTTCATCGAGCGCGTCGCGTCGATCGTCGCGGAGAGCGGCGTCGCGCCCGAGCGGCTGCATCTCGAAGTCACGGAGAACCTGCTCATCGACAACGAGGAAACCGCGGTGCTGTTGCTGCGCGAGCTGCGCGACATCAAAGTGCGCCTCAGCCTCGACGACTTCGGCACCGGATACTCGTCACTCAGCCTGCTGCGACTCTTTCCGTTCGACACGCTGAAGATCGATCGCTCGTTTCTGCTCGACGCCGACGCGGCGCGCGCGGACGAGATCGTGCGCACGATCGCGAGTCTCGCGAAGACGCTCGGCATGGACGTGATCGTCGAAGGTCTCGAGACCGCGGAGCATGTCGAACGCATGCGCGGCCTCGGCATCCGGTTCGCGCAAGGCTTCCATTTCGCGCGGCCGTTGCCCGTCGGCGAGGCAGAACGGCTGCTGGCCGGACAGCTCGCGAGCAGTTGAATTTCCGATACACTCACTCCGGCCGCGCCCTTAGCTCAATGGATAGAGCAATTGACTTCGGATCAATAGGTTGGGGGTTCGAGCCCCTCAGGGCGCGCCAGACCTGAGACTGCTTGTCGAAAAAAGAACGCCTCCTCCTCATCGCGACCGCTGCCGCCACGCTGCTGCTCCGCGCCCTCGCCGACTTCCGCTACCGCTTCGACTCGGATGAGCAACAGCATCTGCACGTCGCGTGGTCGTGGACCGCGGGACTGCTTCCGTATCGCGATGTCTTCGACAATCACGCGCCGCTCTTCCATCTGCTCACCGCGCCGATCCTCGCGTTGTTCGGCGAGCGCTCCGACATCCTGTTGTGGATGCGACTGCCGATGCTCGCGCTGTTCGGCGTCGTCGTGTGGGGCACGTACGTCGTCGGTAAGCGGCTGTACGACGAGCGCGTCGCGTTGTGGGCGGCCGTGCTGCTCGCGCTCTTCCCGCCGTTCTTCCTGAAGTCGCTCGAGTTCCGCACGGACAATCTGTGGACCGCGTTCTGGATGGTCGCAGTGGTCGTGCTCACGGGCGGCGCGTTGAACGCGAAGCGGATGTTCCTCGTCGGACTGCTGCTCGGCTGCGCGTTCGCCACGTCGGTCAAAACCGCGATGCTCGTCGGGACGCTCTTCGTCGCGGCGTTCATCACGTACGTTTTCGTGCTGCGCCGGCAAGCCAAGCTCCCGCCGCTCCACTGGTTCGCGATCGGATTCGCGATCGTGCCGGCGGCGATGGCGATTCTCTTCGCCGCGAATGGCGCGTGGGATGACCTCGTGTATTGCGCGTTCACGTTCAACGGCAATCTCGTGAAGACACGCGACCACCTCTGGGTCGGCCGCGCGATCTTTCCATTCACGTCGGCAGCGCTGATGTACGCCGCGTGGCGCTTTCGCGAGAACGCGCATCCGTGGCGCTACTTCTTCGCCGTCGCGACGGGCGTGTTCACGGTCGTGCTCGCGGGATTCTGGATCCTCATCTCACCGCGCGACTTTCTCGCGCTGATGCCGCTGTTCGCGATCTTCGCCGCGGCGCTCGCAACGAAAGCGCGCAACGTCGTCGCGACGCTCGCGACGATCGTGGTCGTGATGATCGGCGCGCTCTGGTACTACGCGGATCGCTTCGAGAACAACACCGACTGGCACGTCACGATGATGGATCAGGCGCTGCGACTCACGCATCCGGGCGAGCTGCTGATGGACGTGAAAGGCGAGACGATCTACCGCCACCGGCCTTCGTTCTACGCGTACGAAAACGTCAGCCGCGCGCAGATCGCGAAGGGACTCATCGCGGACACGGTGCCCGAGGATATGGTGCGGAAGCCGACGTACGTCGCGCAGGCGGATGGTCCGATGTGGCCGCCGCGCGCGCGCGCATTTCTCAGCGCGAACTTTCTGAACATGGGACGGCTGCGCGCAGCGGGTCAGTGGATCAAAGACGATGGCTCGTTCACGATCGCGATTCCAGGCGAGTACGTGATCGTCGTCGATCGCGGCGAAGCGCGCGGAACGCTCGACGGCTCACCGTACAGCGGCTCGCGCGTGCTCACCGCGGGCGCACATCGATTCGTCGGAGAGCGCGGCGCCGCGGTGATGTGGGCGCCCGCGTTTCGACGCGGGCACTCCCCGTTTCATCTGCGCGATCTCGACTTCTAGGTGTACAGGCCGCCGCTGACGTTGACGACCGTGCCGGTGATGTAGCTGGCCTGCTCGCTCGCGAGAAACACGGTCGCGTGTGCGATGTCGTCGACGGTGCCGAGGCGCTTGAGAGCGATGCGCTCGGTGAGCTTGCCGCGCGCTTCGTCGCCGAGGGCGTCGGTCATCGACGTCTGGATGTAGCCGGGTGCGATCGCATTGACGGTGATGTTGCGCGAGCCGATTTCCAGCGCGAGCGACTTCGTGAATCCGATCAGCGCGGCCTTCGACGACGCGTAATTCACCTGCCCGGGATTGCCCATCAATCCGACGACCGACGAGATGTTGATCACGCGGCCCCAGCGCGCGCGGATCATCTTCTTCACGATCTCCTGCGTGATGTGAAACGCGGAGTCGAGGTTCGTCCGCAACACATTCGTCCACGCCTCGGGCTTCATGCGGATGAACAGGTCATCGTCGGTGATGCCCGCGTTGTTCACGAGGATGTCGATCGGACGTTCTTTGAGCAGCGCGGAGATGCGATCGCGCACGTCGTCCGCCGAGATGTCGAGCTCCACGCCGGTCGCATTGCCGATCTCGCCCGCGATCTCATTCACGCGATCGACGGAGCGCGCGGCGACGAGCACGTGCGCGCCGGTTTCGCCGAGGCGTCGCGCGATCGCTTCGCCGATCCCTCTCGATGCGCCGGTGACGAGCGCGGTTTTGCCAGTCAAATCAATCTTCATGCGTTCGCCTTTTCAAGAAATGCTTCGAGCGACGGGACATCCGAGACGTTGATCAACTCGACGCTCGGGTCGATGCGCTTCACCAGTCCGGTGAGCACCGAACCCGGTCCGATCTCGACGACGCGCTTGATGCCCATCGACACCATCTTCTGCACGGACTCGACCCAGCGCACCGGCGACGCGACCTGACGCACGAGCGCGTTGCGCACGGCGGTCGCGGTGCCGATCGGCGAAGCGTCCACGTTCGAGACGAGCGAGAACCAGAGGTCCTTGAACGGCGCTGCGTCGAGAATCGGCTCGAGGCGCTCAGCCGCGGGCTTCATCAAATCGCAGTGAAACGGTGCGGAGACCGGCAGCGGCAACGCGCGACGCACGCCGCGTTTCTTCGCGACGTCGATCGCGCGCTCGATGCCCGCCTTCGTGCCGGCGATGACGATTTGTCCCGGCGCGTTGATGTTCGCGACGGCGACGATCTCGCCCTGCGCGGCTTCTTCGCAAATCTCGCGCGCTTCTTCGACGCTCGGTCCGATGAGCGCCGCCATGCCGCCGGTGCCGACAGGCACGGCCTCCTGCATGAACTTCCCGCGCTGCCGCACGATCTTCGCCGCCTCGGGCGGCGTGAGTCCGCCGACGCTCACGATCGCGCTGTACTCGCCGAGCGAGTGTCCGGCGACGAGATCGCGTCGCGTCGCGCCATGCTCTTCGAGCACGGCGTGCAGTGCGGAGGAAACCGCGAGAATCGCGGGCTGCGTGTTCTCGGTGAGCTTCAGCTCATCGTCGGGACCTTCGAAGCAGAGCTTCGAGATCGAGAAGCCGAGAGCGTCGTCGATCTCTTCGAAGACGCGGCGTGCGGCGGGATATTTTTCAGCGACGTCTTTGCCCATGCCGGCGTACTGCGAGCCCTGGCCGGGGAAGACGAAAGCAGTGTTGTGTTCCATCGCGGCGCATCATATGAGGCGCGGGCGCTGAGGCCAAGAACGAGTGGCGCTACTCGACGAGGTGAGCCGCGTGCTCGCGCGAGTGGAGGTCGCTGATCTTCGCGCGGATCTTGGCGTCGATGCGATTCATCGCGAAGTCGCGGCCGACGCGGATGGCGTTCTTCACGGCTTTCGGATTGGAACGGCCGTGGCTGATGATGCAGCCGCCGTTGACGCCGAGGAGGGGCGCGCCGCCGTACTCGGAGTAATCCATGCGCTTCTTGATGTCGTCGAACGCGCCTTTGAGGATGAGCGCGCCGACTTTGCGCGGCATCGTGCGGGTGACTTCGGCGCGAAGCATTTTGCTGATCATTTCGCCGAGGGCTTCGCCGGCTTTGAGCACGACATTGCCGATGAACCCGTCGCAGACCACGACATCGGCGTTGCCGTTGAACACATCGCGGCCTTCCGCGTTGCCGATGAAGTTGAGACCGGTGTCCTTGAGGACGCGGAACGACTCTTTCACGAGCTCGTTCCCCTTCCCTTCTTCCTCGCCGATCGACAACAGGCCGATGCGCGGCTCGGCGATGTCGAAGATCATCTGCGCGTAGAAGTGGCCCATCACCGCGAACTCGCGGAGGTTGGCCGGCTTCGCGTCGACATTCGCGCCGACGTCGAGCAGGACGGTGTGGCCTTTCGCGTTCGGCAGGATCGCGGCGAGCGCGGGGCGCGAGACGCCTTCGATCATGCCGATGACCTTGTACGCGGACGTCATCGCGGCGCCGGTATGTCCGGCGGACACCATCGTGTCCGCCTTCCCTTCGGCGACGAGATTCGCGCAAACGCGAATAGACGAATTCCGCTTCCGGCGCAGAGGCGCCAGAGCGGTATCCGTCATGTCGACGACTTCACGCGCGTCGGCGATGTCGATCCGCGAGGGAACGTTTCCGCCGAGCTTCTCGCGAAGAACTTCCTCGCGGCCAACGAGCGTGACGAGGATGTTCGGATACTCCGAGACCGCCTGCAGTGCGCCTGCGACGATCGCGTCGGGCGCATGGTCCCCGCCCATGGCATCGAGAGCAATGCGGCAGGCGGCGGCGGTCGAGTCTCCGGACATCACGCGTTCAGGCGTGGCTTAGAGAACGTCTTTCGTGGCGATGACTTCGCGTCCCTTGTAGAAGCCGCACTTGGGGCAAACGCGGTGCGGTTCTTTGGCCTCATGGCACTGGGGACAGGTCGAGAGCGACTTCAGTTTGAGGAAGTCGTGCGCGCGGCGCGTGCGGGTTCTCGCCTTGGAATGGCGTCTTTTCGGATTCGGCATCGGAGTGCTCCTATTCGTATCGATGACTCGGGGTCATCGTGATTGATGACTAAACGTCTCTCTTCTTCGCCAACTCGGCCCGGATGTCTTTCAACGCGCCCCACCGCTCGTCGGTAACGGACTCGCCGCACGAGCAGGACTCGCGCGTGCGATTGACTCCACATGTCGGGCAGAGACCCAGGCACTTGTCGTCGCACAGCGGCTTCATCGGAAGCGAGAGCTGGATCTGTTCCAGCGCCAGGTCCCGAAGCGGAATCGCTCTCTCCGAGTAAAACTCGACGTCGAGCTCTTCACTGTCGGTGATCTCGACCTCCTCGTTTTCCTGGGAGGCCGCAGGGCGAGGGCGGAATCTTACGTGAAAGGTCGAAGTGTTGGCAAACGGGTACGGCTCGACGCAGCGCGAGCACGTGAGGTCCGCCGTGAAACTGACGGTCCCGTTGGCGTCGTATTCGTCCTCGACATGACCTTTGTCCACGTCGGCTTCGATCGTGACATCGCCGATGGCCGCGACTTCGGAACCGTCGTCCAGCTCGGACGGCGCGACGTCGTACGTCCCGCGGTACGTCTGCGGTCCGTGCTCGTCGATTTTGTCGAAGTCGATGATTTCACTCATGATCGTGATTTGACTGGGCTTAGGCGTCTGAAGACACGTCGGGCGTGCCACAGACGTTCCCTTAACCGGCTCAGGGGACGAATCTATTTCGATACGACCCGGACGCGCAACTCTTCGACGCCGCCCGTGACGGATTCGGCGGCCTCGACGGATTCGGCGCTCTCGAGGGCATCGATCCAGTTCCGGAGATCGCGGGCGCTCCGATGGATGCGCGGCGCGGCGAAGCGAAGGCCGCGGTTGTCGCCGAGGCGGCGGAGCACGGGGATCAGTCGCGCGGGGTCGATGCGGCCGGCCCAGCGGTTCGCGGGCCAGGCGGCCTCGACGATTTGATCATTAATATAGAGAGGCAGGCTGCGCTGGTCGAACGAGACCAGCAGTTCACCGTCGCGCTCGGCCATTTGCCCGACGAGCTCGACGTACTTCCGATACTCCTCGATCGCCACCCGCGACTGATCGGTCGCGCGCACCGCGATCACGCCCTTCGGCCGCGGGAGGAGCAGTCCGGCGTCGACGTCGTACAGCGCGATCGAGCCGCCGCTGCTGACGAGACCACTGATGTCGGTGCCGAGGAGGCGGTTCATGTCGCCGAGGATGCGGGGCGGCTCGGCGAAGCCGGCGGAGATCATCGCGCCGCGACGGTACGACGGCTTGATGACCATCGGCGGCGTCGGGTCGGTGGTGCGCGAACGCGAGACGATGTCGATCTGTTTCGGATGGATGCGGATCGACGAAAACGCGGGACGTCCGATCGGCGGATACGCGCCGCGCGCGCTGTTGCGCTGCACGACGAACGCGTCGGCTTCAGGCAGTCCGTTCGCGATGGTGAAATCGAGCGGGACATTCGTCGTCGCCGTCGCGGGCTCGGCGATCGTCATCACGTTGCCGTCCCACGTCGCGTCGTGCGGACCGGCGATCATCGTCCAGATGCGAACGATCGTCGCACGCACGGAGTCGAAGCGGACGGCGTAGCTCGTCGACTTGCCGGTGCGCCACACGAGCAGGTCGGCGCCGCCGAGCATCCACGCGCGCGGCAGCGGCTGGCGATCGGTCCACTGCACGATCGGATCGCGCGTCACCGGATTCGCGAGCAGCTTCGCGTTCACGACCGCGACGGCCGGGACGTATGCGAACGCGTCGGCGTTCGCGGGTGCACGCGCAACGAACTTCTGCTGCTCGGCGGTGAGTGGGAATCGGAGCGGCGGTGCGGATTTCGGCGTGCTTGCGACCAGCCAGGCGATGGTGCCGCCGACGATCAGGAGCACGACGATGCAGGTGACGGCAAGCTTCCGCATGAATCGCCGCCACTATAACGTGCGATAGGATCGCGCGCCGATGTCCCTCGCCCCGACTCTTCGAATCGTCGCGAACGAACTGCGCCGCGAGCTCGCCGCGCGCCTGAAGCGCACGTGGCGCTCCGCCGCGCATCGCCAGCGTCCGCTTCGCATCGGCGTCGACATCCGGCCGTTCTACGAACCGCTCACGGGCGTCGGCTGGTATCTGTACGACCTGCTGCACGAGCTCGCGAAGCGCGACGACGTCGAGCTCTACCTCTTCGGCGACGCGCGCATCACCGACATCGGACCGCGCCTGCACGCAGACCTCCCCGCGAACGCGAAGCTCTGCACGTTCGATTTGCGCGGATACGGACTCGGCCGCCTCGATCGCCCACTCACTGCGGCGGCGTATGTCGCGTGGATCGGACTCGCGGATTGCGACGTGTTCTTCGGCGCGAACTACTTCCTGCCGCGCCTGCATGCGGCGGTCGCGAAGAAGCGCGTGATCACGATTCACGATCTGACGTACAAGCGTTTCCCCGAGCTGCTGCAGAAGGAGACGCTCGCGAATCTCGAGATGCTGATGCAGCGCGAGATCGCGATCGCGGATGCGATCGTGTGTGTGTCCGAGGCGACGCGGGATGATTTGTTGCGGTTCTATCGCGTCGACCCGAAGCGCGCGTTCGCGATTCACTCCGGACTCGGCGTCACGACGCGCGCGCACGAACCGGTCGACGGTTTGCCGTCGCGCTACATTCTTTTCGTCAGCACCGTCGAGCCGCGCAAGAACCTGGCGACGCTGCTCGACGCGTACGAGTCGCTGCGCGACAGCGGCGCGTACGACGGATCGCTCGTCGTCGTCGGCAAGATCGGCTGGAAGTCGGAGTCGATCGTGCCGCGGCTGAAAGGTCGCGGCGTCGTGCATCTCGATTACCTGCGCGCCGGACAGCTCGGAAATGTGTACGCAAATGCTGAGGCTTTTGTGTTCCCTTCCATCTACGAAGGCTTCGGCTTTCCGCTGCTCGAGGCGATGTCGCACGGCGTGCCGACCATCGCGGCGCGGTCGTCTTCGCTGCCCGAAATCGGCGACGACGCGGCGCTCTACTTCGAGCCCCGCGATGCGCGCGCACTCGCGTCGCTCATTCAGCGCGTGACCACCGACGCCGCGCTGCGCGACGACCTCGCGAGTCGCGGACGTGCGCGCGCGGCGCAGTTCCGATGGGACGTAACCGCGGAGAAGACGCTCGAGGTTCTGCGACACGTCGCTACACTGTGACGCGTTGAGAGTGCTGATTGACGGCCGGCCACTCGTCGGCAACCGCACCGGGATCGGCGTGCACACCGCGGAGCTCGCGCGACGTCTGCGCGACGCGCCGCTGATCGCGTCTCACGCGCCGATCGAAAATCGCGAAGGCCTCGAGCACTGCACGTTTCGCGTCGACCGCTCCCCACTCGGCGTGCTGTGGCAGCAAACACGTCTCCCGCGCATCGACGTAGACGTGTTGTGGGCGCCGCACGGAACGTTGCCGCTCACGTGGCGCAAGCCGTCCGTCGTCACGCTGCACGACTTCACGTCGATCACGATGCCGGGACGTCACCGGCTGAAGACGATCCTCTCGTTCAATCTGTTCATCGGGCAGAGTCTGGAGAACGCATCGCGCGTCGCGTGCGTGTCGCGCGCGATCGCGGACGACGCGATGCGCGGCTTCGGTGTTTCGTCATCGAAGATCGAGCTCGTGCCGAACGGCGTCGACGCGTTCTTCACGCCCGATGGTTCCGAAGGTGACTACCTCCTGTACGCCGGCACACTCGAGCCCCGCAAAGGAATCGACATCCTCCTCGGCGCATGGTGGTCGCTCCCGACGCCGCGACCGCGACTCGTGCTGTGCGGCGATCGCGGCTGGGGCATGCGCTTGCCGGACGGCGTCGAAGTCACGGGCTACGTGACGCGCGAGAAGTTGCGCGCGCTGTATCGCGGCGCGCTCGCGTTCATCTATCCGTCGCGCTACGAAGGCTTCGGCATTCCGCCGCTCGAGGCGATGGCGTGCGGCGCGCCGGTCATCGCGACGCGCACCGGCGCGATTCCGGACTTTGCGGAAGGCGCGGCGTTGCTGGTCCCGCCGGGCGATCGCGATGCGTTGCGAGCCGCGCTGATACGCGTTTCGAGCAATGCAGGCTTGCGTCGCGAGCTGCGCGCAGCCGGCCCGGAACGTGCGAAGGCGTGGGGTTGGGAGCGCGGCGCGGAGGCGATGACGCGACTGCTGGATGAGGCAATGCGATGCGCGTAGGAATCGACGCGCGGAAGATCGCGGACTACGGCATCGGCACGTACATCCGTGGCTTGCTCCGCGGCATCGTCGAGTTGCGGCGCTCCGATCTCGAAGTCGTCGCGTTCGCACCGCGCAACGCGCCGGTGCCCGAAGGCATCGAGCACATCCCGCTCGACGCGCCTCACTACTCGATCCGCGAACCGTTCATCGTCGGCCGCGCGGCGAAGCGCGCGGGCCTCGACGTCTTCCACGCGCCGCACTACGTCACGCCGGTCACGTCGATCCCGCTCGTCGTCACGATTCACGACCTCATCCATCTGCATCAGCCGATGCGCAATCCG
>DASVNL010000011.1:0-11126 GCA_036383875.1 Thermoanaerobaculia bacterium | reverse complement strand
CGCGTGAAGCACCTCGTGCTCGAGGCCGCGGGAGGTTTGGATCGCCCGTTCGCGTCGCCGCTGTACGCGTTCGATCGCGAGCAGGCGATCGTGATCCTGAAGAACGTGCACGGACCGCGCTTCGTCGCGCCGGACTGGGTGATCGACGCGCTGATCGCGCGCTCGACCGACTCGCAAATGTTGCGCGTCACGGAAACGGAATCGCACAAGCTCGATGGCCGGCTGTCGGAGCTGCACACGCCGACATCGCTCATCTGGGGCGCGGACGACGGCGTGCTGCCTGTCGCGTACGGGCAGGAGCTGCAGTCGCTCATCGCCGGATCCGAGTTGCACGTGCTCGACGGTGCAGCCCACATTCCTCACATGCAGCAGCCGGAGAAGTTCCTGCAATGTTTGACGGCGATCTCCTAGCCGAACGCGCGCGCGTGACGCCCGACCGCCTCGCGGTCGTGTCGATCGAAACCGGCGAGCGCTTCACGTATCGCGAGCTCAACGACCGCGCCGAACGCGCCGCCGACACGCTCGCAGCGCTCCTCAATCCGGGCGATCGCTTCGGCCTCCTCGGCTACAACAGCATCGAATTCATCGAGCTTTTCTTCGCCGCAGGCAAAGCCGGCGTAATCGTCGTGCCGTTGTCCACACGCGGAACCCAACACGAGCTCCAACAAATCGCGCAAGACTGCGAGATGAAGCTCGTTTTCAGCGGCGAAGAGTTCGCACAACACGATCTCAACATCCCGCGATACGCAATCAACTACCGGGAACAAACCGCCAACCGCCAACCGCCAACCGCCAAACCCGAAGACACCTACTGCCTCCTCTACACCTCGGGCACCACTGGCAAGCCGAAAGGCGTGATGATCCCGAAGCGGCAGCTCTACTGGAACGGCTACAACACCGCGATCAACTGGGCGCTGCGCGATGACGACATCACCGCGATCTTCACGCCGATGTACCACGCGGGTGGACTCGCAGCGTTCTTCATCCCGATTCTCTGCATTGGCGGCGCGGTGATCGTCCACAAGACGTTCGATGTCGCGGCGGTGTGGAAGACGATCGAACGCGAACGCTGCACCGTCGTCCTCGGCGTCCCGACGATCTGGAAGATCCTCCTCGACGCGCCCGAATTCGCGACCGCCGATCTCTCGCACGTCCGCTGGTTCATCAGCGGCGGCGCGCCACTGCCGCAGTTCATCATCGACGCGTATCAGAAGCGCGGCGTGGTGTTCAAACAGGGCTACGGCATGACCGAAGTCGGCGTGAACTGCTTCACGATGACCGTCGAAGATTCATTCAGGAAGCCGGGCTCGATCGGACGCCCGATGCTCTTCACGGAAGTGAAGCTCGAAGGTCTCGATGGCGACGTAGGGGAGATGTGGATCCGCGGTCCGCACGTGTCGAACGGCTACTGGAACAATCCCGACGCGACGGCCGCGGCGTACGCGGAGGACGGCTGGTTTCGCACCGGCGACCTCGCGCGTCGCGACGAAGACGGTTTCTTCTACATCGCCGGACGCCGCAAGGAGATGTTCATCAGCGGCGGCGTCAACGTCTATCCCGCCGAGATCGAAGCGGAGCTCGTGTCGCATCCCGCCGTATCCGACGCCGCGGTGATCGCGATTCCGGACGAGACGTGGGGCGAGGCGGGAATCGCGTTCGTGGTCTGCACGGCATCCGAGGGTGAGCTCGTTGAGTACCTGTCGTCGCGCATCGCCAAATACAAGCTGCCCAAACGCTTCATCTTCATCGACGCGTTGCCACGCACGCCCTACGGCAAGGTGGTGAAGGAGGAGCTACGGAAGCGCCTCGGCTAAACTACGAGCGTTTGACCCAGGAAGAACGAAGCGAAAAGTCGAAGCAACAAATCCTCGACGCGGCCCTGAAGTTGTTTTCGCACAAGGGCTACGGCGCGACGAGCGTGCGCGACATCGCCGAGGAGGCGGGCCTTTCGAAGGGCAACGTCTACCACCACTTTCCGGATAAGGAAGCGATCTTTCGCGCCCTGATCGACCGCTACTTCGACGCCATGTCGAAGCCGGATTTCCCGTTCAACCGCGCCCTCGCCAGCGGTTCGTTCCCTGACAACCTCGAAGACCTCGGCCACGCCATCCGCCAGATCACCAACGACTACCGCGAATACATCGCCCTGATCTACGTCGACGTCGTCGAGTTCGACGGCACCCACGTCCGCAAGTTCTACGCGAATATGTCCGACCGCTTCGACTCGTTCATGAAAGCGACGGGCCTCGAGAAAGAGCTCGGCGCCAAACTCGCCGACGGCCTCTCGCCCGTATCGGCGGTCATGCTCGCCACCCGCATCTTTTATAACTACTTCACGGTCGAAATCCTCTTCGGCGTGAAGGACCACTTCGGCAAAGAGACCGACGCCGCCGTCCACGAAATCTCCCGCATCCTCCGCGACGGCATGCTGCGACGCGAAAGCGGAACGTCGCTGAAGCAGTAGAATCGCCGCATGGCTCGCGACTTAAAGGAACTCATCCGGGAAGCGGTGGAGTTGCCCGAGTCGGATCGCGCGACTCTCGCAGGAGTAATGCTCGAGAGCCTCGATCCTCAGCCAACGCCGGCAGTCAAGGCAGCCTGGTCCCGCGAGATCGAACGCCGCGTTCGCGAAGTCGATAACGGCACTGTTGAATTGGTCGACTGGGAAGAGGTCCGCGCCGAACTGTTCTCGGACGAATGAAGCTCAAACTTCATCCCGAGGCGAGAACCGATCTCAAAGAAGGACGCGCCTTCTATCGCTCACGCAGTCCGCTCGCGGCAGTCTCGTTCGCGCAAGAGATCGACACGGCGATGACGCGCATCGTCGAGGCGCCGTCTCGGTATCCCGAAGGTGAGCATGGCACGCGCGAGTTCGTCCTGCCTTGGCGCTTTCCGTACACGGTCGTCTATCGCGTGAGGGACAACGCAGTCGTGGTGATCGCGGTGGCGCACCACAGCAAGGAACCGGGGTACTGGCGACATCGGCTCAGTTAGCGAGAATGCCCGGCTCATTGCGTCGCGTTTCACCTGTGATAAACACGCGTTCTCACAGGAGCTTTTGAAATGACCGTGACTACTGAGCAGGGGCTTTCGCTGCGGGAAGTGGCTGAGAGCGGCGGGAACCCGCTGAAGTTGAAGCGCATTCATCATGTCGAGTTCTGGGTTGGGAACGCGAAGCAGGCGGCGTTTTACTACCGCAAGGCCTTCGGGTTTTCGCAGCTCGCGTACAGCGGACTCGAGACAGGGAATCGTCAGTTCGCGTCGTACGTCCTCGCGCAGAACAAAGTGCGGTTCGTCATCTCGACGCCGTTCGATCCGGACCACATCGCGAGCGAGCACATCAAGCGGCATGGCGACGGCGTGCGCGACATCGCGCTGCTCGTCGAAGACGCCGACTTCGCGTTTGCCGAAGCCGTGCGACGTGGAGCGCAGCCGGTGGCGGAGCCGTATGACATGACCGATGCGAACGGCACCGTTCGTCGCGCGGCCATCAAGACTTACGGCGACACCATCCACTCCTTCATCAGCTACAAAAACTACGAAGGCGCGTTCCTGCCGGGGTACACGACGGCCGAGATCGCGGGCGAATCGACCGGCATCGCCGCGGTCGACCACATGGTCGGCAACGTCGAACTCGGCGCGATGACCGAGTGGTGCGAGTACTACACGCGCGTCATGGGCTTCTCGCGTTACATCACCTTCGACGACAAAGACATCAACACCGAGTACTCCGCGCTCATGTCGATCGTGATGAGCGACGACAACAAAGTCGTGAAGTTCCCGATCAACGAGCCGGCGGAAGGCAAGCGCAAGAGCCAGATCCAGGAGTACCTCGAGGCCTACTACGGCCCCGGCGTGCAGCACGTGGCGCTGCTTTGCGGCAACGTCATCGAGACCGTGAGCAAACTGCGCGACAACGGCGTCGAGTTCCTGCGCGTGCCGGACAGCTACTACGAGGAGCTCCCGTCGCGCGTCGGCGAGATCGCCGAGTCGATGGAGGAACTGAAAGAGCTCGGCATCCTCGTCGATCGCGACGAAGAGGGCTACCTCCTCCAGATTTTCACCAAGCCGGTGCAGGATCGTCCGACCGTGTTCTTCGAGATCATCCAGCGCAAGGGCGCCCGCGGCTTCGGCAAGGGCAACTTCAAGGCGTTGTTCGAATCGATCGAGCGCGAGCAGGCACTGCGCGGCAACCTCTGATCCGATGTACCAGTCGGGCTTTCATAACGAATTCGCGACCGAGGCGGTGAAGGGCGCGCTGCCGGAGGGACAGAACTCTCCGCAGCGCGTGAACTTCGGTCTGTACGCCGAGCAGTTCTCCGGCTCGTCGTTCACCGTCCCGCGACATCAGCAGCGTCGCTCGTGGCTCTATCGCATTCGCCCGAGCGTGCTGCATCACCCGTTCGCGTTGCTGGAGAACGATCGCATTCGCGGCACGTTCCACGACGTTCCGACGTCGCCGAATCAACTGCGCTGGGATCCGCTCCCGATTCCCAGCGAGCCCACCGACTTCGTCGACGGCCTCGTCACCGTCGCGGGCAACGAAGGCATCGGCATCCATCTCTATGCCGTGAACCGCAGCATGGACGGGCGATTCTTCTACGACGCCGACGGCGAGCTGCTCGTTGTTCCGGAGCGTGGCGCGTTGCGCATCGCGACGGAGCTCGGCATCGTCGAAGTGAAGCCGGGCGAGATCGCCGTGCTGCCGCGCGGCATGAAGTTCCGCGTCGAGCTGCTCGATGCCGACGCGCGCGGCTACGTCTGCGAAAACTTCGGCCAGCCCTTTCGACTGCCCGACTTAGGACCCATCGGCGCGAATGGACTCGCGAATCCGCGCGACTTCCTGACGCCTGTCGCCGCGTACGAAGACATCGACGGCGACTTTGAGCTCGTCGCGAAATTCGACGGGCGGCTCTGGTCCGCGAAGCTCCATCACTCGCCGCTGGACGTCGTCGCGTGGCACGGCAACTACGCGCCGTACAAATACGACCTCGCGCGATTCAACACCGTGAACACGGTGTCGTTCGATCATCCCGACCCGTCGATCTTCACCGTCCTCACGTCACCATCCGACACGCCCGGCGTCGCGAGTTGCGACTTCGTCATCTTCCCTCCGCGCTGGATGGTCGCCGAGCACACATTTAGGCCACCGTATTTTCATCGCAATATCATGAATGAATATATGGGGCTGATTTATGGTGTGTATGACGCGAAGGCCGAAGGCTTCGAGCCGGGCGGCGGGAGTCTGCACAACTGCATGTCCGCGCACGGTCCCGACGCGCAGACGTTCAACGCCGCGTCGAACGCGAAGCTCGAGCCGCGCTACATCGGCGACACGCTCGCGTTCATGTTCGAGTCGCGCTACCTGATCCGGCCGACGCGCTTCGCGCTCGAGACGCCGGCGCTGCAGCGCGATTACTACACGTGCTGGCAGGGACTGGCGAAGAATTTCAAGCCCGAATGACACGTTCGCTGCGCACGCTGCTGACCCAGCTCATCGACTACGCGGGACTCTTCCCGCCGGCCGCGCTGACGATGCAGGACGCGGTGCGCAACTACGCGCGCTATCGCGACGGCGAGTATTCGTGGGCGCTCGGCAAGTTCATCGTGCCGCAGGAGCGCGCCAAAGAAGTTCCCCCCGAGTTCCCGCTGAGCATCCTCGGCGTCGACGAACAGAAAGCCGCGACGGCGGACGACGTCGCGACGATCGCGAGCACGGCCAACGGACGCGCCGTCTACGTCGAGATCACCGACCTCGCGTTGCTCGCGCCGATCGCGCAACACGGACTGCGCGCAAAGGTGCGCACCGGCGGACTCACCGAAGACGCGTTCCCGACTCCGCAACGCATCGCCGCATTTCTGCGCGCGTGCCGCGAGCACGGCGTCGCGTTCAAGGCGACGGCGGGACTGCATCATCCGCTGCGTTGCGTGCGTCCGCTGACGTACGAGCCGAACGCGCCGACAGGACTGATGCACGGATTTGTGAACGTGTTCCTTGCGGCGGCGATGATCGATGATGCCGAGGCGATTCTCGAGGAGCGCGATGCGAGTGCGTTCGCGTTCGACGACGATGGCGCATCGTGGCGCGATCGCCGCGTGAGCACGGAAGCGCTCGAAAAACTGCGCAGTCACTGCGCAATTTCGTTCGGCTCGTGTTCCTTCGAAGAGCCGATCGACGACTTGCGCGCGTTGCACTGGCTGTAGCCGCGACGCGTTTTCAGTCACGCATCGGTGACTGAAATCCACTCTCCACCATTTCGAAACAAAAGCTAACGCACCCGTCACCTATGCGCGGAAATGCGGAGCTACGATCTTGGTGGGTTTCATCTACACAACTGAGGGGGCGCAAACATGGCCACGGTGGCGACCGCGGATTGCATCGGCCCGTATCGAGTCATCCGGCAGATTGGTGCGGGTGGCATGGGCGAAGTTCATCTCGCTCACGATGAGGCATTGGGGCGGAACGTCGCCATCAAGCTGCTGCCGACGCATCTCAGCAACGACGCCGAGCATCTCGCGCGACTCCGCAACGAAGCGCGCACCGCCTCGGCGCTCAATCATCCGAACATCATCACGATCTACGAGATCGGCCGCGACGAAGACCGCCGCGCGTACATCGCGATGGAGTACATCGACGGCCAGACGCTGCGCGAAGTGTTGCGCGCCGGTGCGTTGCCGCCGCGCAAAGCGCTGCAACTCGCGACGCAGATCGCGGACGGACTCGCGGCAGCGCACAAGCGCGGCCTCGTCCATCGCGACCTCAAGCCCGAGAACATCATGCTGACATCGGACGGCGCGGTGAAGATTCTCGACTTCGGCCTCGCGCGCTCGCATGACGTCACGAACGACACCGGCATCTCCGAGCCCGGCACGATCGTCGGCACGTACGCGTACATGTCGCCGGAGCAGGCGCGCGCGGGCGACATCGACTATCGCTCGGACCAGTTCTCCTTCGGCTCGATCTTCTACGAGATGCTGACCGGCAAACGTGCGTTCGAAGGCGCGAGCGGCGTCGAGACGTTGTTCATGGTCGTGCGCGATGAGCCGCAGCCGCTCTCAATCATCGCTGCGAACGTGCCGCCGCCCGTGCGTTGGATCGTCGATCGTTGTTTGTCGAAAGACGTCGAGGATCGGTACGTTTCGACGCGCGACCTCGCGCGCGATCTGCAATACCTGCGCGATCACTTCAGCGAGACCGGCGTGGCGACGCCGATCCGCGAGCAGGAAACGCTGTCGCGCAAGTTCCGCAAGCGCTGGCCCGTCGCGGCCGCGGTCGTGCTCGCGTTGCTTGCGGGCTCGTTGCTCACCGCGTGGGTGCGCAGGCCGTCGCCGCGCACGATCACGTCGGAGCGTTACCTCACGTACTCCGGACACGACTACTCGCCGGCGGTTTCGCCGGACGGCAAACTGATCGCGTTTGCGTCGTCGCGCGACGGCGTGCAGCGCATCTGGCTCAAGCAGGTCGCGGACGGCAGCGAAGTCGCGCTCACGCCCGGCATCGACGACTTCCCGCGCTTCACGCCGGACGGCGCATCGATTCTCTACACGCACGCGGAGCCGGGAAAACCGGGAGCGTTGTGGCGCGTGCCGGTCGTCGGCGGCGAGCCGCGACGCATCCTCG
This sequence comes from Thermoanaerobaculia bacterium, assembly GCA_036383875.1. GTDB lineage: Bacteria > Acidobacteriota > Thermoanaerobaculia > Gp7-AA8 > Gp7-AA8 > QHVT01. Next base: position 3,505 of record DASVNL010000011.1, on the reverse strand, counting down.
ACAACTCCGCGACCGCCGACGTCTCACCCGATGGTCTGCACATCGCCTTCACACGCAACATCAATGACAGGAACGACCAGCAGACTGCGCTGATGATCGCGAGTGCGAACGGCGCGAACGTACGCGAGCTCGGACGCACTGAAGTCGGCGCGGCACATCCGCGCTGGTCGCCGGACGGCACGAAGATCGCGCTCGTCGCGGTGCGCGGAGGTCGCGTCGCGCAGACGATCATGATCTTCGACGCGAAGGGCGGCGCAGGAAAGCCGCTCGCGATTCCGCCGAAAGCAGGCGAAGTCTCGTCCGTCGTCTGGAGTGCGGACTCGCGCTCCGTCACGTACGTGCGCGCCGAGTCCGTCGAAGCCGTCGTCGGCAGCAGCGCGAAGATCGTGCGTCACGACATCGCGAGCAATGAGATCGAGGTGATCGGCTGGGCGTCGCACAACGGCGTCGTGCTCGATGTGATGCGCGACGGCGCCGTGGTGCTCGACGTGCGCAGTCCGCGCGACAACCTGCGCGAAGTCGACGCCGACAACGAGCGCTGGGTGACGCGCGGCAACAGCAGCGATCGTCAGCCCGCGTATTCGCCCGACGGCAAGGCGCTGCTGTTCACGTCGAATCGAAGCGGCAATCTCGATCTCTGGATCGCGGCGAGCGACGGCACGGTGAAGCGCGTGACGGATGACAACGCCGAGGATTGGGATCCGGCGTTCACGCCCGACGGGAAGAAGATCGTGTGGAGCGCGGGACGCAGCGGCAACCTCGAGATCTGGGCCGCGAATGCGGACGGCAGCGAGGCGATGCAACTCTCGAAGGACGGCGTCGACGCGGAGAATCCGACCGCGACGCGCGACGGCTGGGTGATTTACAACTCGTTCAATCCCGCGCGCGCCGGCATCTGGAAAGTGCGCATCGACGGCACGCAGGCCACGCATCTCGTGAAGGATCGCAGCGCGTTACCCGAAGTCTCGCCCGACGGCCAATACGTCGCGTATCTGTCGCAGAGTCGCACGGTGAATGCGGAGATTCGCGTCGCGCGAATCTCGGACGGGAAGGACATGGGCGTCGCGATCGCGCCGCGTGCGGTGCGTCGCACCGCTGCGATCCTGGGCCGCGTCCGCTGGATGCCCGACGGCAAGTCGCTCGCGTTCCTCGGCCAGAACGACGAAGGCGTGAACGGCATCTTCCTGCAGGATTTCGTCCCCAACACCGACACCACCGCGACGCGCCGCCCGTTCGGCGGCTTCGATCGCGAGCGCGCCACGGAATCGTTCGGCATCGCGCCGGACGGCAAAGCCATGACCGTCGCCGGATGGGAGCAGCTCTTCAGCCTCTTCTCCGTCGAAGGACTCCCGACCGTACACAAAGCCACCTTGAAGAAGGAGAGTTGATCGATGAGCGCATCGTCAGTCGTGCTCCGTGGAATCGACGCGCGGACATTCACCGAGATGGAATCGTTCGTAAAGGACCTCGAAACGCGCCCGATCGAGCGCCTGCTTCGCGACCTCGCCGAGCTCTGCGACCTGCCGTCCACGAAAGTCTCGCTCGTGTCGTACGTGATCAACGGCAAGTACCGCAGTCTCGAGTCGGACGAAAAGCAACGCATGCGCGAGAGCGTCGCGACGACGTTCGAACGCTTGCCGGACGGCGAGGTGAGGGAGAGAGTCGGGCAGATTCTTGATCGGTTGCGGTAGCGGATAAACTCCGCGTCCATGTCCGACTTCCCAATCGAAAACCTTCCCTTTGGTGTGTTTCGTCGCAACGGCGACGCGCACATCTGCACCGCGATCGACGACCGCATTCTCGATCTGCATGCGATCGCCGATGTCGTTGGCGAGCCGGCCTTGCGTGAGCCGGTGCTCAACGCGTTGATGGGGAAGGGGACCGCCGGCGAAGTCCGGACGCGCGTCGCGGAGTTGCTGCGACGCGGAAACGTCGACGAGCATCTCGTGCCGATGAGTGGCGCGGAGATGCTGCTTCCCGCCCGCGTCGGCGATTACACCGACTTCTACGCGAGCGTGCATCACGCGACGAACGTCGGGTCGATGTTCCGGCCCGACAATCCGCTGCTGCCGAACTACAAATGGGTTCCCATCGGATATCACGGCCGCGCGTCGTCGATCGTCGTCAGTGGGACGAAGGTGCGGCGTCCGAGCGGACAGACGAAAGACGACGCCAGCGCGTCGCCGGCGTTCGGACCATCGAAGCGTCTCGACTACGAGATGGAGCTCGGGATGTTCATCGGCCGCGGCAACGCACTCGGCGAGCCGATTCCCGTCGATCGCGCGCTCGAGCACGTCTTCGGCTTCTGCCTCGTGAACGACTGGTCCGCACGTGACATCCAAACGTGGGAGTACCAGCCCCTCGGGCCGTTCCTCGCGAAGAACTTCGCGACGTCCGTCTCGCCGTGGATCGTCACGCGCGAAGCGCTCGAGCCGTATCGCACGAAGGCGTTTGTGCGTGCGAAGGGAGATCCGGAGCCGCTGCCGTACCTCCGGGATGATGTCGGGTACGACGTCACGGTGGAAGTCTGGTTGCGCACCGCGAAGATGCACGAGCCGGTGCGACTGTCGCGCGGCAACTTCCGCGACATGTACTGGACCGTCGCGCAGCTCGTCGCGCATCACACGTCGAACGGCTGCAACCTGCAGCCCGGCGATCTCCTCGCGAGCGGCACGATCTCCGGCGACGCGAAAGACTCGCGCGGCTCGCTCCTCGAACTCGCGTGGCGTGGCACGGAGCCGATCGAGTTGCCGAGCGGGGAGACGCGACGGTTTCTCGAAGACGGCGACGAGGTGATTCTGCGCGGCTATTGCGAGGCCGAGGGACTGCCGAGAATCGGATTCGGCGAGTGCAGCGGCGTCGTGGTGTGATCCTGCGGATCCATCAACGCCGTCGGCTGGTCATCCGTGATCGTGCGCTGTGACAGCGCGCGGCGACGCACGAACAACTTCACGAACGCGTAGCACGGCAGACAGATGTCGAGCGACGCCGTGAGGAACATCCCCGCGGCCATCACGCCCGCGAGCGTGCCGCCGAGCAGCGTCGGTCCGCTCGAGAACGAGATCGCGGTCGCCATCAGCCACACCGCGGCGACCGTGCACGCGAAGCGTCGCGGTGCGCCGCAGCGCGGGAGTGGTCGCGTGCCGACGATCGGCGCGATGATCTCGCTGTAGATCATGTCGATCGGATGGCGGCCGGAGAACGCGCCCATCAGCGCGAGCGGCACGAGGATCCAGAAGAGCGTGGACGTGCCGATCCAGACGCCGGTGAGAATCACCAGCGTGCACACCGCGGGCGCAAGGCGCGCCCACGGTGCGATCTCATGCAGGTGTGCGTCGTCGCGCCAACCCTGTACGACCAAGCGTTCTCTCCTCTTCGGTGACAGCATGACTCACGAGAACGCCGGGGCGATCTCCTCCAACTTCGTACGTAGCGCGGGGTTCAGACGTTCGATGGTGCCGACGAGTTTCGGGTGATTCATGCCCGAGCCGATGAACGTCCAGCG
>DASVNL010000010.1:0-2221 GCA_036383875.1 Thermoanaerobaculia bacterium | reverse complement strand
GACGAGCTGTTCGCGATCACGCGACTCGCGGATCTCATCGCGGATGAAAGTATCGCGGGCGTGATCGTCGACACCGCGCCGACGGGCCACTTTCTTCGACTGCTCGAACTGCCGCGCGCCGCGGGTGAATGGGTGCGCGAGTTCATGCGACTCCTGCTCCGCTACAAAGACATGATCCCTCCCGGTTCCCTCGGCGAAGAGCTCGTCCACGCATCGCGCGCGCTGAAAGAGCTCGATGCCGCGCTGCACGACGAGCGTTCGTCCGTGATCGTCGTGACGCGACCCGAGCGCGTCGTCCTCGCGGAGACGCAACGCCTGCTCGACACGCTTCGGGAACGCGGGCTGTCCGTCGGTGGGGTGATCGCGAACGCCGTGACTCCGGAGGGCGGCGATGCCTGCGATCAGTCGGTGCGGAACTACGAGCTCGCGGCGCTCGAGACGATTCCTGACGTGATCGTCATCGAGCGCCGCGACGCTCCGCCTCAAACCGCCGAGGCGTTGCTCACTTTGGTGCCGAGTTGAAGATCTTGTTCACGACCTTCCACTCGCCGTTGATCTTCAGCAGCGAGAAGTAGTCGGTGAGCACGGCCTTCGGATAGTCGAGCTCGAGCTTTGCCATCGCGGCGGTGCCGGTGATGTCGATCGACAGAATCGCGCGCTTCCGCTGCGCCTCGTCTGCCGCCGGCTTGCCGTTGAAGCCCGACACATATTCGTCGCGCGTGCGCATCATGAACGCGGTGTCGCGCACGAACATCATCTTCAGCTCCGGATGAAACACCGCCGCGACGTGCGCGCCCTCGCCAGTCGCATGCGACTTGAAGTACTGCTCGATCACCGCACGAATCGCGGCTTCGTCGTTTGCGGGAGCATCGGCGGCAAACAGCGGCAGCGTGAGCACGAGCAGCGCAAGAGCAGCGAGTGTTTTCATGGAGGGGATGGTAGAGGCGGGACGCTTTCGATGTGTGGCACCGGCGTTACAGATTGGTTGTCGGTTGTCAGTTGTCAGTTGTCGGGAGGCCGCCGTTCCCCTGACAACTGACAACCGACAACCGACAACCTCATCTAAGATCCCCCCGTGCAGATCCTCTACGTGTACGCAGTCACCCGCGATGCGGTGACGCCCGACGTCGACGGCATCGACGTGTCGCGGCGGTTTGGCGTGGCGTCGATCGATGGGATCTCGGCAGTCTTCACGCCCGTCAGCGGCGAGGAGTTTTCGCAGGACGTGATCGATCGTCGCGCGGGCGATCTGGAGTGGCTCGGCGCGATCGGGTACCGGCATCAGGAAGTGGTCGCGGAGCTGATGAAGCTCACGGCGATCGTCCCGTTGCGCGCGTTCACGCTGTTCAGCAGCGAGGAAGCGCTGCGTTCGTATCTGCACGAGAATCACGAGCTCCTCGACAAAGTCCTGACGCGACTCGACGGGAAGCAGGAGTGGACGCTGCGCATCGAGCTCGACGCCGAACGCTGGCACGACGCTCTGCCGCAACGCGTCGCACCGCTGCGCGAGTTGCAGGCGGAGATCGAGAGTGCGTCGCCGGGCAAGGCGTTTCTGCTGAAGAAGAAGTTGCAGGACGAGACGAAGCGCGCGTCGCACGCCGCGGAGCAGGAGCTCGTCACCGAAGCCGAGCGCGTGATTCTCGAACGACTCGGCTGCGAGACGATCGCGGAATCGCGCGAGCGTCGCGACGGCGCGTTCCCGCAGATCAACGTGCTGATCAACCGCGATGAGGAATCGGTCCTGCAGGAGCTGCATGGCACGCTCGGCGAGCGCTACGCCGCGGAAGGCGTGACGTTCGGCCTGACCGGACCGTGGCCGCCGTACACGTTCGCGACGATGAACGCATGAACAACGAACTGGAAGAGTTGCCGCTGCTCGAGACGCTCGATCATTTGCTCGATCGCGGCGTGATCATCGCGGGCGAAGCCGTCATCTCGATCGGCGACGTCGATCTGCTCTACCTCGGACTGAACGTCGTTCTCGCCAACGTCGATGCAATCATCCGGACTTCGAAGCGATGAAGTTCGTCGCGATCGGCGCGCATCTGCTGCGCGATGACGTCGAGCCTCTCGCCGATGCGATCGTCATCGGCGATCTCTATCTCAGCGCGCTCGCCGTCCCTGACGATCAGCCCCTCGGCGATCGCGAGCTGCTGCTGCAAGTCGCCGCGATCCGCGCGAAGCTCCTCGACGCCGCGACGTTCGTCGCGATCCGCTACGG
>DASVNL010000009.1:0-17025 GCA_036383875.1 Thermoanaerobaculia bacterium | reverse complement strand
GCGCCGTTCATGAAGTCCATGTTGCCGGACCACGCCGTCGCGACGACCGGCTTCGCCAGCGCCATCGCCTCCGCGAGAATCAATCCGAATCCTTCCGAATGATGCAGCGACACGACGCCGTCGCACGCCGCGATCAATCCGTTCACGCGCGCACGCGACAACATGCGATCGGTGAGGTAGACGTTCGGGACGCCGCGCATGCGCGACTCGAGCTCGGCGTAGTCGTCGCGATGATTCGCGGAATGTCCGGCCTTGATCAGCAGCGCGACATTCGCGTCGTCGGGAAACGCGCGGCGAAACGCGTCGATCGCGCCGAACGGATTCTTGCGTTGCAGCACGCTCCCGAAATCGAACATGCACAGAAACGTGAAGCGTCCGCGCGGCACGCCCAACTCCTCGGGCGTACACGTCTCGATCTCCGTCACCGCGATGCCGTGCGGCAGATGCACGACGGGGATCGAGAGCTTGCGACTGAGTGCGCTTTGAATGAACGCGCTCGGCGCCCAGATTTCATCGAGCACGGTTGCGGATGGCAACCACACGTCCGGAAACTCGGGGAGCTCCCAATGCCACACGCCGATGTTGAACGCGCTCGCGCCGAACACGCCGTGGATCTGCGCGCGCACCGCGGGAACCTGATCGGCGTTCACGTGATGGATGCTGATCGGATAGCGCACGGGCGGCGTGACTTCGGTGCGCGCGTCGAGATCGACGAGATCCGCGCGCAGTCCCGCGGCTTCGAACGACGCCTTGCACAAACGCGCGGACTCGCCGACGCCGGTCTCGCGCGTGACGTAGCCCACCACGTTCACGCCCTGCGGCAACGCAACATCCTCGGTGGGGCTGATCGGCTCCGGTACGTGCGAGCCGAGGAGGAGATTGCGCATCTTCGTGCGCAGCGGTCGCGGGAAGAGACGCACGAGCGGACGCGCGCTGGACATGAGCGTGTACGACTGCGCGGTGAGTCGCGCCAGTCTCGGATTGCGCGGCTTGTCCGCCGCGCGCATGCCGGTGAAGAGCTCGGGATGCGCGAACGGATCGGCGCCCGCCGCGGACTGCAGGTCCGTTGAATTGCGATACGCGATTCGCGCGGAGTCCGGCACCGGCGTGCCGTCGTGAAACGTCGCGAATGCGTAGCGCGCGCCGCGACTCGCTTCGAAGTCGGCGCCGCGCAACGCGCCGTGATACCGCTCGACGAGTTGACGTGCATCGCCGACGTCGGTGAGTCGCAGCGAGTCGTACTTCGAGACGAGCTTCGGCAGCGATGGATCGACGCCGCTGAAATGAAAGAAGCGGAGTGGCTCGCCGTTGACGGTCGCGTTGCCGTCGTCGATCGCGACGGTGCGCTGGCGAAGGTTCCAGTACGCGACGTTGTAGCCGTCGTGACGAAGGATGTTCACGCGCGCGAAGAGTCCGGGCGCGAGGTCGATCCACTTCTGATCGACGAACAGCCCGCGCGCGATGTCGACGACGCACTGAAACTCGAGCTTCTCTTTCCACCAGTTCAGAAAGGACGCGAGTTGCGGATCGCGCGCGACGGCGAGAAAGCCGAGGTTGTACGTGCCGGCTTGCAGGATCGCGCGTTCGCTCGGATGTCCGTCGCCGCCGATGAAGCCGGTGAGGTGCGGCGTGAGGGTGAGGAACGCCGGTGCGTCGAGCTCGACGAGCGGACTGAAGACGACGATGTCGGGATCGAGGTAGATCACGCGGTCGAAGCCGCGCGCGAAGAGATGCTCGAACATCCACGGCTTCACGGCGGTGTTCAGTTCGAGGATCGAGTAGCGGAAGCAGAACTGTTGCGCGTTCGGCAGCGGGAGCGCGTCGAGTGCGACTTCGCCCGGACCTTCGGCGTCGCCGCCGACGATGAGGACGAAGCGTTCCCAATCGGGATGGTGCCGCTCGACGGAGCTCATGAGGACGCGCGCGTAGGGACGGTAGTTGGGGGAGACGATGGAGAAGACGGCGGTGCGCATGTCGAGGCGCGCCGAGGCTAACATGCGGCGGGTGACGATGTTCGATTCGGTGCGGCGATGGGTGCGGAGGCGGCCGCTGGAGTGGTCGCGCGGTGCCGGACGTCCGAGCGCGGAGCCGCCGCGCAGCGTCGACGTCATCGTGCCCGTTTACGGTGCTGCGGACGCGTTGCGTGCGTGTTTGGCGAGCGTCGTCGCGCACACCGATCTCGCGCGACATCGCGTGTTGCTCGTCGTCGATGGCCCGCAAGGCGACGACGTCGAGTCGGTCATCGCGATGCATGCGTTCGAGGTGATGCGCAACGAAGCGCGACTCGGATTCGCGGGCACCGTCAATCGCGGCATGCAGGCGTCGAAGACCGACGTCGTGTTGCTCAACAGCGACACCATCGTCACGTCGCGCTGGCTCGAGCAGTTGATCGACGCGGCGTATTCATCGGGCGACGTCGGAACCGTCACGCCGCTTTCGAACAACGCGACGCTTTGTTCGGTGCCGCGCGCGTTCGAGCGCAACCTCCTGCCGAGCGGCCACGACGCGACGTCGTTCGCGGCGCTCGTCGAGCGTGTTTCGGAGCGCTCGTATCCGCGCATCCCGACCGGCGTCGGATTCTGTTTGTACATCCGGCGCGCACTGCTCGACGACATCGGCTTCTTCGACGCCAAACATTTTCCGGTCGGGTACGGCGAGGAAAGCGACTTCTGCTTTCGCGCGCTGCGGCGCGGCTGGGTGCACGTGATGGACGACGCGACGTTCATCGAGCACGCGGGGCATGCGAGCTTCGGCGCGGAGCGGCTGCGCGCGCAGCGTCGCGGTGCGCGAACGTTGCGACGTCTGCATCGCCGCTACGATCCGACCATCGCGGCGTTCATGCGACGCGAGCCCGCGGCGTGGGTTCGTGCGCGGATTGAAGACGCGCTTGGCGTGCATCGCGAACGTCCGCGGGTCGTGCATCTCGTGCACGGCTGGCCGCCGTTTCAGCAGGCAGGCAGCGAGATGTACGCGGCGTGGCTCGCGCGCTGGCAGCAGCGCACGCATCACGTCGCGGTCTACACGCGCGGCGACGATCCGAGTCGCGCGGAAGGGGAGACGTGGGAGTGGATCGACGGCGGCGTGCGCGTGCGATTCGTGAACAACACCTTCACGCGCCGCGATCCCATGCGGCGCAACGCCCTCATCGACCGCGACCTCGGCCGCGACTTCGCGCGTTTCCTGCGCGAAGAGCGTCCCGACCTCGTGCACATCCACCACCTCGCAGGCCATGCGTTTTCACTGGCCAACGTCGCGAAGGCGATGGGTTTCCCGATCGTCGTGCAGATTCAGGACTGGTGGTTCCTCTGCGCGCGCGTGAATCAGTTTCATCGCGACGGCGATCGCTGCAGCGGTCCCGGACTCGACAAGTGTGCGCAGTGCGCGACGCTGACACGCATCGCGCCGATGGCGATCACGAACGGCACGCTGCACGCGGTGCGCAGACGCGTCGCGAGTGATGCGCTCGCGACCGCGGACGTGTTCATCGCCGGATCGCAAGCCATTCGCGACGACTACGTGCGCGAGGGCGTGATTCCGGCGCAGACGCCATTCCACGTGATCCCCTACGGCGTCGACATCGCGGCGCCTTCGACGTCGCGGGAACGCGCGCGGCGTCCGTTGCGATTCGGCATCGTCGGTTCGGTGTTGCCGCACAAAGGCGTGCACACCGCGGTCGACGCGATGCGCGCGTTCACGCGCGACGAGGCGACGCTGCACGTGTGGGGCAACCCGGCGCCGGAGTACGTCGCGTCGATGGATACAGGCGAAAACGTGATTTTCGAAGGGCGATTCGCCGACGCGGACAAGCATCGCGTGTTCGCGTCGATCGATGTGCTGCTGGTCCCGTCGATCGGATTGGAGTCGTTCGGACTCGCCGCGCGCGAGGCGATGGTGTGCGGCGTGCCGGTGATTGCGACGAGCGGCGCGGCGTTGTCGGAGATGTTCGAGCCGGGGACGTGCGGCGAATTCTTTCCGCCGGGCGACGTCGATGCGTTGCGCGCGATTCTGCGGCGCGTCGTCGACGATCCGTCGATCGTCGATCGCTGGGCGTCGCGATTGCCGGTGCCGAAGCGCACTGACGAGCACGCGGCGGAGATCGCGCGCGTTTACGACGCAGTGCTGGCGGCGAAGCGATGAGCGCGATCGGGCGAGTGCTTCGCGGCGAAGGACTCGCATCCGCTGCGCGTCGCACAGGGGAGCGCATCGCGGACGCATTGCGCGATGCCCGATTGCGCGCGAATGCGACGTTCACACGCAGCGAAGGCGCGGCGATTCTCAACCTGTCGGCGTGGCCGATCGCGACGCGCTTCGGCGGCGTGCAGGTGCAACTGCGGTCGCGACTTGGCGCCGAGCGTGCGATGCGCAGCGTCGCGTTGTTGCATCCCGGCGGCTTGCTCATGTCGCGTCCGCGGTGGCACACGCGCGCGATTCACGACGTGCGTCACGCGCTCGACGTCACCGGCGCGAAGGCGATTCATCTCGAGAACACCGACGGCGCGCCGCTCGAATCGCTGATGCACCTCGGCGTGCCGCTCGTCGTTTCGATTCACGACTTCTCGCTGTTCTGCGCGCGCCCGCATCTCGTCGAAGAACCGATCGGCCGCTTCTGCGACTACTCGCAGGATCTCGAACGTTGCGCGCGTTGTCTGCAGCGCACGGCTCGCGATCAGGCCGAGCATCGCGCGCGCGGCCGCGCACTCCTGGAGTCGGCGGCGAGCGCGATCTTTCCGTCGCGCTTTTTGCTCGAACGGCATCGCGAGTTGTTCTCGCTGCCGCTGAACAACGCGGTCGTCATCGCGCCGGGCATCGGCACGAATGCGCCGCGCGCAAATCCCGGCAGGGCGATCGCGTACGTCGGCGCGGTGAAGCAACACAAGGGCGCGCATCTCTTGCCGCAACTCATTCGCGACGACGCGCAGTGGCACATCTTCGGCGGCGGCGATGAAGCGTTGCTTCGCGCATTGCGCGGTCGCGACAACGTCACGATTCATGGCTACTACCGCGGCGGCGAACTGCCGTCGCTGCTCGTGCGACACGGCATCGGACTCGTGGTCACGCCGTCGATCTGGCCGGAGACGTTCGGACTCGTGTTGTCGGAAGCGTGGCTCGCCGGCGTGCCGGTCGCGGCGTTCGATCTCGGCGCGCCCGCGGAGCGCATTCGCGAGCACGGCGGAGGATGGCTCACGCCGCTCGCGAGTGGCGCGGACGGACTCGCGCAAATCATCGATGAATGGCGCACCGGCCATCGCACCACGATCGTCCCGCGCGACATTCCGACCAACGCCGGCGCGGCCCGCACGCACATCCAGCACTACGAATCGCTCGGCCTGCTCTGAAGAAAAAACTTGACCGCGAATCCGCAAAAGGTGTATTCAACCACTTAGTTGATCAACTAAATGGTTGAATACGAAATGCGCGACCAACTCAGCACCACGTTTGCCGCACTCGCCGATCCCACACGCCGCGCGATCCTCGCGCGTCTCGCATCCGGCCAGTGCTCCGTCACCGAGCTCGCCGAGCCATTCGAAATGACGATGGCCGCCGTCTCGAAGCACCTCGGCGTCCTCGAACGCGCCGGCCTCGTCGCCCGCGGTCGCGAGGCGCAATGGCGGCCGTGCCGCATCCAGGCCCAGCCGATCAAAGAGGTGCTCGAGTGGGCCGAGCGTTACCGCGCGATCTGGGAAGGGCGGCTCGACCGCTCGACGACTACCTGCAGGAACTGAACGCGAAGGAGAAGAAACATGCCCGTAAGCACCGCAGTAAATAGCGATACGTTCAAAGTCAGCACCCCCGCCGATCGCGAGATCGAGCTGTCGCGTCTCTTCGATGCGCCACGCCACCTCGTCTGGGAAGCGATGACGAAGCCCGAGCACATCAAGCGCTGGTGGGGCAACCTCGGCGAGGGCTACAGCGTCCCGGTCTGCGAAGTCGACCTGCGCGTCGGCGGCACGTGGCGATTCTCGAATCAGATGCCGAGCGGCGACCTCGCCACGTTCTACGGCGTCTATCAGGAGATCGCGCCGCCGGATCGCATCGTCTTCACCGAAATCTTCGAGCCGTACCCCGATGCGCCGTCGACGGTGACGGCGGTGTTCACCGAGGAGAATGGCAAGACGCGGATGACCGTCACGGCGGAGTACGTGTCGAAGGATGTGCGCGACATGGTCATCGCCAGCGGCATGGCCCGCGGCGCGGGGCTCAGCTACGACGCGCTCGAAGCCGTCGCGGCGGAACTCGCAAGCAAGCAGTAACGACGTTCGACATGCGACGGAGCACGAACGCTCCGTCGCATGTTCGATTCGGCTACGCCGGAATCTTCAGCTTCTGGCCGACGCGGATCTTGTCGGGATCGTTGAGCTGATCGCGGTTGGCCTCGAAGATCTTGTGATACTTCGACGCGTCGCCGTAGTAGCGCTTCGCGAGCGCGCTGAGCGTGTCGCCGGATGCGACGTCGTGCGTGCGAGGCTCACCCGCCGCGGTGATGCCCGCGCCCGCGGCAGCCGGCGCGGTGGTGTGCAGCGATGGCGCGGTGCCGAGGGGCTTGTCGATCGTGATCTGGTTGATTGTGTTCTCGGTTTCGACGGAATCGTTGAACGCCGCGATGATGCGCGTCTTCGTGTCGATGTCGCGCGTGTGACCGGTGAGCGTGACGACGTCGTTGTTCACCGACGCGTTGATGTTCGAGCCGGGGAACTGGGAGCGGATCTTCTCCACCGCGTTCTGCACTTTGTCTTCGAGTGATTTTCCGAAAAGGCCCATGGTCGATCTCCTGCGCGGAAACCAATCACGACGAGTGCCAGTCGGATGAAGCGCACGCGGCCGTGGCGTATCCTCGCCAACACGTGCGTTGCATCGTCGCCGGTCTGACCTTGCTGCTCTGCGCGAGTGCGTTCGCGCTGGAGCAGGACCGCGCGCTTTCGCAGTTGCATCACACGTCGTGGACGGCGAAGGACGGCGCGCCGAGTCAGATCAGCGCGCTCGAGCAGACGACGGACGGCTACCTCTGGATCGGCTCCGCGCGTGGGCTCTTTCGATTCGACGGTGTGCGCTTCGAGCTCTACACGCCGCCAAAGGGCGTGACGCTGCCGTCGCACAACACGTACGCGCTCCTCGCGACGCCGGACGGCGGGCTCTGGATCTCGTTCCGTCCCTCAGGCCTCGGCTTCCTCAAAGACGGCAAGCTGACGATCTACTCGCGCCCGGACGAGTTGCCGAGCTCGCAGGTGTACGCGTTTGCGCATGACACGAGCGGCCGGCTGTGGGCGGGTACGCACGACGGGCTCGTGTTGCGACAAGGCTCGCGCTGGGTCGACGTCGGCGCGGACTGGAACTTTGTGCCGGAGCGCGTGCACATGATGCTCACTCCGCGCGACGGCTCGCTGTGGGTCGTCAGCGCGAAAGCGATTCGCGTGTTGAAGCGCGGCGCGCGTCACTTCGAGCTCGTCGAGACGGTAGCCGGTCAGGCAGGGCGCCTTGCGGAAGGTCCGGACGGCACGATTTGGATCAGTGACTTCGACCACGGTGTGCGACCTGTCGGCGGCGCGACCACGCCGATTCAATATGCAGAGGCATTGCTGGTGGACCGAACGGGCGTGGTGTGGGTGTCGACGTCGCTGGGAGGCCTGCGGCGAATCCGGCCCACGCGCGGAAAAGATGGGAGCCCAATCATCGAGACCTTCCGCGTTGCAGACGGACTGGCCGGCGACGTCGCGCTGAATTTTCTCGAGGATCGTGAGGGCAACATCTGGATCAGCAGCCTGCGCGGACTCGATCGATTCCGGCGCGCGCACTTTCACGCCGTCGCGCTTCCCTCCGAACAGATGCGGTACACGCTCGCGGCAGGCGACAACGGCGCGATCTGGGCCGGCAACGCGTCGGTCCAGGCGATCTCCATCGTGCACCCCGACGACTCCGTGACGTCGTATCCGGCCGCGCAGATGGCGAGCGTCTATCGCGCCGCGGACGGCACGTTGTATTGGGGATCGAACGTGGGCCTTTGGCGCAGGCGAGACGAGCGCTGGGAGTTGCTGCCGTTCCTTCGCGAGCCGGAGTGGCCATGGGAAATCTTTCGCGACGACGACGATCCGAAGGCGATGTGGATCGGCTACGGCGACGCGGGCCTGATGCACTTTCGCGACGGCGTTCTCGAGAAGCGCAAACATCCCGCCGGTCTGCCCGACATCGCGCCCGCGGCGTCGTATCACGATCCACAAGGCCGCATCTGGCTTGGCTACAAAGGCAATCGCGTCGGCGTCGTCGAGCGTGGGAAGTTGCGCTGGTTCACGAGCGCCAACGGCATCGACATCGGACGCATCCGCGTGATTCGCGGACGCGGTCCGCACTTCTGGTTCGGCGGCGAGCTCGGACTGGCGCTGTATCGCGACGGCCGCTTCACGCCGGTGCTGCTGCGCAATGGCGAGCGCTTCGGCACCGTGTCCGGAATCATCGAGACCGCGGACGGCAGCGTGTGGCTGAACGAGATGCGCGGCGTCGCGCACATCCCGGCCGTGGAAATCCGGCGGTTGTTGCGCGATCCGAAACATTCCATCGCGTTCCGGCGCTTCGATCTGCTCGATGGCTTGCCCGGCGCGCCGCAGATGAACTGGACCGTGTCGACCGCGCTCGAAGGCAGCGATGGCCGCTTGTGGTTCTCCACCGACAACGGTCTCGCCTGGATTTATCCCGCGCAGATGACGCGCAATCCGCTGCCGCCGCCCGTGTCGATCGTGTCGATCGCGAGCGGCGACCGGCAATACGACCCGACGCAGAAGATCACGTTTCCGATCGGCACGCAGAGCCTCGAGATTCATTACACCGCGCTCAGCCTCTCGATGCCGGAGCGCGTGATGTTCCGCTACAAACTCGAAGGCGTCGACGACGAGTGGCAGGACGCGGGCACGCGTCGCGAGGCGTTCTACACGAAGCTGAAGCCGGGCACGTACCGATTCCGAGTCATCGCCGCGAACAACGACGGCGTCTGGAACGAGCGCGGCACATCCGTCGAGATCGAGTTGCCGCCGGCGTTCTATCAGACGACGTGGTTTCTGATCGCGTCGGTCCTCGCGATCGGCGCGCTGCTGCTGCTCATCAACTCGATGCGCATGCGTCGCGTCGCGGCGCGCATGCAGCGTCTGCACGACGAACGTCTCGATGAGCGCATGCGCATCGCGCACGAACTGCACGACACGCTGTTGCAAGGCGTCGTAAGCGCGTCGATGCAGTTGCATGTCGTCGATGAGCGACTGCCCGCGGACTCACCGGCGAAGGCGCTGGTGACGAACGTCGTCGCGTTGATTCGTCGCGTCGCGGATGAAGGACGGCAGGCGGTGTCGGGATTGCGCACCGGCGATGACAGCGCGCTCGAACAGGCGCTCGCGCGTGTGAAGCACGACCTCGATGTCGAGCACGCCGTCGATTTCCGCGTGATCGTGACGGGACGTTCGCGCCCGCTGCATCCGCTCATGCGCGACGAGCTGTATCGCATCGGACGCGAGGCGCTGGTGAATGCGTTCCGCCACGCCGATGCACACAACGTCGAGGTCGAGCTCGAATATCGATCCGCGGAACTGACGATGCGCGTGCGCGACGACGGGCGCGGCATCGACCCCGACGTGCTGCACGGAGGTCGCGAAGGGCACTGGGGTCTGATTGGCATTCGCGAACGCGCGGAACGCATCGGCGCGCGGCTGCGCGTGTCGAGTCGCGCGGGCGCGGGGACGGAAGTCGAACTGGTCGTGCCCGGCACCGCGTACCTCGCGGGCGCGCGACGTTCGACGTCGCGGCGCGTCAATCCGGAATCGTGATCTCGCGACGTCCGAAGAGCCGCGCGTCGATCGAGAAGGCGCCGGGCCCGAGGAGGATGAGCGCGGCGGAGATGATGGCGGTGTCGATGAGGGGCGTGGTGTTGACTGAGGCGATCACCGCGATCGCGCCGGCGATCGGCGTCATGAATCCCGCGAGCAGCGAGACGCCCGCCATCAGCGCGAGCACGGCAATCGCGATCGCGCCGGCCGTCGCGTCGTGCGCGACGAACAACGCGAAGCCGCGCATCAGCAGCGCGAATCCCGCCGCGACGCGCAACAGCAGCAGTCCCGCGCCAGGCGATCCATCCGGAAAGGCGGAGAAGAATCGCTGCATCCATCAGGACGGTAGGGGAAGCGCAGCCGGAGCGAATCACCGAAAGGAGGTATTTCGCTACAACTGGATGATGCCGCGCCGCACCGCGATCCCGACGGCGTCCGTCCGATCTTTCGCGCGCAGTTTCTCGAGGATGTGTTTCACATGCACCTTCACCGTCTCCTCGGTGATGAAGAGACGTTCGGCGATGTCGCGATTGCGATTGCCGCCCGCGACTTCGTGCAGCACCTCGAGCTCGCGCGCGGTGAGCGGCTCGTCGGCCATGTGCTCCGCGAGATGCGCGGCGATTTCGGGTGGAATGCGTTTCCGCCCCGCGGCGACTTCGTAGATCGCGGTGATCAAGTCGCCGGGCGGCATGCTCTTGAGCAGGTAGCCGCGCGCGCCGGCCTGCAGCGCGCGTTGAATCTCGACGTCACCCTCCGACGTCGTCAGCACGAGCACGCGCGCCTCGGGGAACTCGGAGCGGATCGCGATGAGCGCGTCGATGCCGCTCATGTCCGGCAGTCGCAAGTCCATCAGCGTCACGTCGGGACGATGCTCGCGGAACATCGAGATCGCCTCGCGCCCGTTCGATGCCTGCGCGACGAGCTCCAGCTTTTCGCTGTTGCGGATCAGCGTCGCGATGCCTTCCCGCATCAGCGGGTGATCGTCGACGGCGAGCACGCGAATCGATTGCACACACCACGGATACAGCCTTTTCGCGCCGCGCGGCAAGTCCAACTTTCGCCTACCTCTTTCGAGGAATCACCGAAGTCGCTTCGCACACGGTACATTGGCGCCATGGACTCACGGTTGTTTCCCTTCCTGACGACGGAACAGATCGCGCGCGCCGCGTCGCACGGGCATCCGCGCAAAGTGAGCGCGGGCGAAGTGCTCGTGGAGCTCGGCGATGCGATGCCGCCGTTCTTCATCGTGGTCGCGGGCGCGCTGCACATCACGCCGGAGCGCGTCGAGCCGATCGTGGTCACGCCCGGACAATTCACGGGCGAGGTGAACATCCTGACGGGACGGCGTTCGCTGGTGAGGATTCGCGCGGCCGAGGATGGGGAAGTGATCGAGCTCGAACGCGACGCGCTTCGCGATCTCATTCAAAGCGACAGCGTCCTCGGCGAAGTGCTCATGCGCGCATTCATCCTGCGTCGCGTCGAGATGATCGCCACGCAAGCCGGCGACGTCGTGCTGGTCGGCTCGAATCTCTGCGCGGACACGCTGCGCATTCGCGAGTTCCTCACGCGCAACGGCCATCCGTTCAAGACCATCGACATCGAACGCGATCCCGACGTGCAGACCACGCTCGATCAGTTCAACATCGGCATCGACGACATGCCGGTGCTGATCTGCCGCGGTGAGCTGGTGCTGCGCAATCCGACGAACGAAGAGATCGCCGACTGCCTCGGCCTCAACGCATCGATCGACGACACGCGTGTGCGCGACGTGATCATCGTCGGCGCGGGGCCGGCCGGACTCGCGGCCGCGGTGTATGGGGCATCCGAGGGATTGGATGTGCTGGTGCTGGAGGGAAATGTGCCGGGCGGCCAGGCGGGATCGAGCTCGCGCATCGAGAACTACCTTGGATTTCCGACCGGTATCTCTGGACAGGACCTGACCGGCCGCGCATTCGTGCAGGCCGAGAAATTCGGCGCGGAGATCATGATCGCGAAGGCCGCGCGGCAGCTCACGTGCGATCGCCGTCCATACGCGATCGTCATCGACGGCGAGCGGCGTTTGCCTGCGCGCGCGATCATCATCGCGTCGGGCGCGGCGTATCGGCGACTGTCGATCATCAATGCGTCGCAGTTCGAAGGCGTCGGCGTGTATCACGGCGCGACGCACATGGAAGCGCAGCTCTGCCGCGGCGAAGAGGTGATCATCGTCGGCGGCGGCAACGCCGCGGGACAGGCAGCGGTGTTTCTCGCAGAGAACTCGCGCGTGCACATCCTCGTGCGCGGCAGCGGCCTCGCCGATTCGATGTCGCGTTATCTCATTCGTCGCATCGAAAACCATCCGTCGATCACCGTGCACACGCACAGCGAGATCGAAGCGCTCGAAGGCGATCTGCATCTCGAACGCGTGCGGTGGCGCGATCGGACGCGCGACGTCGTCGAGACGTGGAACGTGCGCCACGTGTTCGTGATGACCGGCGCGGTCCCCGCGACACGCTGGCTCGACGGCTGCCTGGCGATGGACGGCAAAGGCTTCGTGCGCACCGGCCCCGATCTCGCGCCGGACGATCTGTCGGAGTGGACGCTCGATCGCCCGCCGTATCTGCTCGAGACGTCACTGCCGGGGATCTTCGCCGTCGGCGATGTGCGCGCGGGCAACATGAAGCGCGTCGCGTCGGCAGTCGGCGAGGGGGCGAATGCGATTGCGCTCGTGCATCGCGCGCTCAAAGAATGACTCGATCGAGGGACGCGCTGTTTCTCGCGCGGTGATTCCATACGTCGTCAGTAAAGGAGACGACGCATGGCAACGATCACGACGAAAGACGGAACGCAGATCTATTACAAAGACTGGGGCGCGGGACAACCGATCGTCTTCAGTCACGGCTGGCCGCTGAGTGCCGATGCATGGGACGACCAGATGGTGTTCCTCGCGGCGCGCGGCTATCGCTGCATCGCGCACGACCGGCGCGGTCACGGACGTTCGAGCCAGCCGTGGGATGGCAACGAGATGGACACGTACGCCGACGATCTCGCGGAGATCGTGCAGGCGCTCGATCTCGAGAACGCGATTCACATCGGACACTCGACGGGCGGCGGCGAAGTCGCGCGATACATCGGTCGTCACGGCACGAAGCGCGTCGCAAAGGCCGTGCTCATCGGCGCGGTGCCGCCGCTGATGCTGAAGACGGACGCGAATCCGGAAGGGTTGCCGATCGAAGTCTTCGACGGAATTCGCGCGAACGTATTGAAGGATCGCTCGCAATTCTTCAAGGAATTGCCGACGCCGTTCTATGGCGGCAACCGCGCGACATCGCGACTGACGGACGGGATCCGCGATTCGTTCTGGCTGCAGGGGATGATGGCCGGGTTCAAATCCGCGATCGACTGCATCAAGGCGTTCTCGGAGACGGACTTCACCGAGGATCTGAAACGATTCGATGTGCCGACGCTGATCCTGCATGGCGATGACGATCAGATCGTGCCGCTCGTCGCGTCCGCGCCGAAATCCGCGCAGCTCGTGAAGGGATCGATTCTCAAGGTCTATCCGGGCTTCGACCACGGCATGTGCACCACGCAGAAGGATGTGATCAATCGCGACCTGCTCGCGTTCATTCAAACGTAGCGTGTCGCGCTGTCATCCCGCGTGACGCTGCGCGGGATGACAGCGGTCGCGCGCTTGCGGTATCGTGTGCGTCCCGCTGCGCTGCAGCGAATCCCCGAGGCGACGGCCACCTCTGTATGGCCGCATGAATGGCAGACGGTCAACGTCGTAATTCATCCCTCCGCTGACGGTCATTTCCCACTCTTCACTTCAACCCTCGATTTCCTCACGCGCCTTCAGCAAGCGCGGAGCTGACTTTTCGCTGACTCGATGTTTCGTTGCGATGTCTGTAAGCGCGTCGTCTCTCCGAATGTCCCCACTACCCGCGTGGTCGTCGAACGACGGCCGGTGACCTATCCCTTCCGGCCCGCGGCCAATCGTCTCGTGGGCAAAGTGAAGCCCAATGATCCGGGCGGGAAGGGATCCGAAATCGTGCGCGAGCTCGTCGTTTGCCCTCAGTGCGCAACAACTGCGCAGTCATTGTGAACATATGTGTGCAGCTGCAACACTTCCTTCTACGTTCCGTGACGTGCTGCCGTCCTTATGCATGCTAGTCTGAAATTGCGCAGGAAAACCCGGCCGGGATTCGAGAGCGCACTCAATACGAAGGAGTGTGTAATGAAACGTAAATTCACGATTGTCCCGGCTCTGCTCATTCTCGTTCTCACCGCAGGTTCGTTGCAGGCCGGTACGCTGGCCGCGTCGACGCGCCAGACGTTCACCACGCCCATTACGACGAGTTTGAACTATCTCGCTCTCGACGACTCGGGCGCGACGTCGCTGACGTTCACCACCGCCTCGACCCAGACCGTCGTCGTCTCGTACAGCGCTGATTGCCAGGTGGCCACGGCGGGCAACGCCGTCGGCATCATCATCTATGTGGATGGCGTCGCAGCCGCGGGTACGGGCGCGCTCTCCGCGGGGACGCGTCTCTGCTCGTCGGATTTCCCGTCGACCAACACGCGCATCTCGTTCATTACGGTGGGCGCGGGAACCCACACTGTGCAGGTCACGGGACAGATCATCGGCACGGGGACCGGAAATCTGAAGCGGACCACGACGGTGGTCCAGAATTAATGTCTGACTCCGGATGTACTTGTCGCCGGCCGCCTCTGTCATGCAACGGAGGCGGCCGGTTTCAGGCGTTCAGTGCGTTCATTGTGGGATGCACAATGGGCAATTCGAGCGAATCGGCCATCCGGACGAGATCGGCGAGGGACGCGGCCTGCATTTTCCGCATGACCCGTCCTCTGTGAGCCTTGATCGTAATTTCGCTCGCGCCGAGCTCATATCCGATCTGTTTATTGAGCAGACCGGAGACGACCAGCGACATGACTTCGCGCTCGCGCGGTGTCAGGAGCGAATAGCGCTCGCGTAATCCGCGGCGCTCGGCCTCGCGCTTGCGCGCGGCACGACTCCGCTCGATGGCGTCGCGAACCGCGTCGAGCAGCGCATCGGCGGGGAACGGCTTCGTCAGAAATTCGACCGCTCCCGCTTTCATCGCCCGCACGGACATCGGAATATCGCCGTGGCCTGTAATGAAAATCACAGGCATCGTTTCCTGCATCGAGGAAACGCGTTTCTGCACGTCGAGGCCATTGAGGTCGGGGAGCTCGATGTCGAGGATCAGACACGCGGCGTCGTCGGCGGGCGGACGAGCGAAGAACTCGTCGGCACGCGCGAAGGTCTCGGCATGCCAGCCAGCCACCGTGATCAGCATCTCCAGCGACTCGCGAAGCGAGATGTCATCGTCGAGAATGAAGACGGTTTCCATGTCTACCCTTGTAATGCCGTTTGGACCGCTCCAAGGATCTCATCTTCCGTGAACGGTTTCGAGAGACATCCGGCGGCCCCGCGCGCGATCACGCGCGGCCCGATGTCATCTTTCCCATGCGCGGTGATGAACACGATCGGGATGCTCACACGGCGCCGGGCGAGTTCGCCCTGCAACGCGGGACCGCTGAGGCCCGGCATCACGACATCCGCAATCAAACACGAGGTCTCGGCAATCACGTCCGACGCCAGGAACTCCTCGGCGGACGAGAACGCACGCACCGTATAGCCGAACGCCCGCAACAATTCCGGCAGCGACTCCCTCACCGATTCATCATCGTCGACTACGCACAGCAGCGACGGCTTGATCATCATCCCCCACAATCACATCATCGATGCAAGCGGCAGCGAGAACGCGAACGTCGCGCCGGGCCTGTCGTTCGGAACAGCCCACAGACGGCCGCCGTGACGCTCCACGATCGAGCGGCTGATCGAGAGGCCCATGCCCATGCCGTCGCTCTTGCTCGTATAGAACGCCTTGAATAACTGGTCCTGCGACTCGGGATCGAGTCCCACACCGCCGTCTTCGATTTCGAATCGCACTTCTTCTTCGGTACCAACGGAACGCACCACGAGATGCCGCCGCCGCTCCGGCACGCCGCTCATCGCCTCGACGGCGTTGAGGATCAGGTTCATGACCACCTGCTGAATCTGCACGCGATCGCCGGACACGGGCGGCAGATGGCCGAGCTCGGTGTGCACGACGACGCGCGCCTTCGTGAGCTCCGTGCTCATGAGCGCGAGCACTTCGCGCGTGGCTTCATTCAGATCGACGGCTTCCTGCGTCGTGCTCTGCTTGCGGAACAACGCGCGAAGTCGTGCGATCACGTCCGCGGCGCGCGTGGCGTCGCGAATCATGCGCCGCGCCGTTTCGCGCGCGCCTTCGAGATTCGGATCGTCTGTCGCGAGGAGGCGCAGACACGTGCTGGCGTTGGTCATGATCCCGGCGAGCGGCTGATTGATCTCGTGCGCGATGGCCGCGGTGAGCTCGCCCAGCGTCGCGACGCGTGCAACGTGCGCGAGCTCTTCGCGCAGCCGATGCAGGATGTCGTCGGACTTCTTGCGATCCGTGACGTCGCGAATCGCGCCGACGTATTCGAGCTCGCCGTTCTCCGAATGCATCTCGTGCGCGAGGACCTGCACGTATTTGATGACGTCGCCGGGCAGAAGCAGCCGATGCTCGAACGCGAAGTCCTTCGCCTCATGCGGCGCCCGCGCACGCGTGAGCTCCAACATGTTTCGATCCTCGGGATGCACGCGTTCCTGCACGATGTCGAGCGTGAGCGTCGTCGCGGGATCGATTTCGTAAATGCGATACGTCTCGTCGGACCATGTGATCTCGCCGCTCGCGATGCGCCAGCGAAAGCTGCCCGTGAGGCTGAGCCGCTGCGCCTCGGTGAGATAAACCTCGCTGCGACGCAGCGCATCCTCGCGACGCTTCTGTTCGATCGCGATGCTCGCGAGGTCGGTGAATTGTCCGATGAGCGCGGTCATGCGCGACGAGGGCGCCGATGCGGTTCGTGAGTAGATGGCGAATGTGCCGAGGATCGTGCCGTCGTGGGCGACGATCGGGGTGGACCAGCAGGAGCGCAGTTCGTTCTTCAGCGCGATCGCGCACCACGCCGGCCAGCGCTGCTCGGCCTCGATGTTCTCGACGATCACCTGCTCTTTTTGCAGCGCGGCCATCGCGCACGGTCCGGCTTCATTCGTCAGCGTGAAGTTGCGGATTCCTTCGATGTACGGGACGGGCAGACTCGGCGCGCACTGGCGCAACATTCGCCTGCGTTCGAC
>DASVNL010000008.1:0-1816 GCA_036383875.1 Thermoanaerobaculia bacterium | reverse complement strand
GACGACCAAAACGCTGCAGCAATTGCCGTCCGTGAAACGCGTCGTGATCACGGCGGGAGGAAGCGAGAAGCTCGCGCTGCAGCCGTAATACACTCCCGCGATGCTTCGCAAGCTGCTGTTGCTCCTGCTCGCCCTGCCGATCGTCTTGCAGACGATTTCGATTTCTGCGCAGACCGTGACGGTCCTGCATTTCTCCGACTATCACTCGCACGCGCTGCCGTTTTACACGGACGACGGCGAGCGGGGTGGCATCGCGCGCGCGATCGGTTTCATGGAGCGCCATAAGCATCGCGGTGCGCTGGTGTTCAGCGGCGGCGACACGGTCAACATCGGCGCGCCGGCGTGGTCGGACAAATATCGTTGCGTGGAGTGGCCGTGGTTCAACGGCATCGTCGACGCGATGGCGTTCGGCAATCACGACGCCGACTACGGCCGTGAGGCTTACGACGCATGCGTGAAGCCGCTGCGCTATCCGATCCTCAGCGCAAACACCGCGGGCTTCGAGGGGTATCGCGTGTTCGAGCGTCAGGGCGTGCGCATCGGCGTGTTCGCGCTCGCCGGAAATGATTTCAAGCAGCTCGTGAAAGTCCCGGGATTCACGTTCACCGACTCGCTCGACGCCGCGCGCAACGTCGTGCGTACGCTACGCGAAAAAGAACATGTCGACGCCGTGTTGATGATCGGCCATCAGAACGAAGACGCCGACTACGCGATGGCCAAGGCCGTCCCCGGCATCGATCTCATCCTCGGCTCGCACAGCCATCTCAAACGCGAGCTCACGCAAATCCCCGGCACGAACACGTGGTTCATCTCGCCGTCGCAGTACCTGACGTACATCTCCTGGGTCGAGCTGAAATTCGCGGACAAGAAACTCGCCGCGATCGACGGCGCGCTCGTCCCCGTCGACGCACGACTGACCGAAAACCCCGCGATCGCGAAGAAGGTCGCGAAGCTGCAAAGCGAGCTCGAAGCCGATCCGCAATATCGCGACCTCTTCACGCCGATCGGCACGCTCGCGACGCCGTACTCGGTGCAGGAGCTCGCGAAGTTCACGCTCGAGAGGATGCGCAGCAGCGCGCAGGCCGACGTCGCGCTGTCGACGATGAGCAGCTTCCGCGGCTCATTGCCGAGCGGCACGCTGACGATGGAGTTGCTGCGCGCCGCGATGCCGTACGACAACGAGATCGTGGTCTGCTCGATGGACGGCGCGCAGTTGCAACGCGTGCTCGACTTCAGCGACGAGTCGTTCGTCGTCGGTGCGCCACCCGTCGACGCGGCACGCACGTATCGCATCGCGACGACGGACTACCTCGCGTTCGTCGCGTACAAAGACGTGTTCACGTGCGACAGAACGAAGACCGGCTTGCGCGTTCGCGATGAGGTTCGGAAGAAGCTCAGTGGAGCGGTGGGCTCTTAGCCCGCCATTCGAATATTTTCGGCGGGCTGAGAGCCCGCCGCTCCACGCGGCCTAAAGCCAACCCTTCTCGCGTGCGATGCGTGCAGCCTCGACGCGATTGCCGGCGCCCAGCTTGTTGATCGCCTCCGACAAGTAGTTCCGCACCGTCCCCTCGGACAAGTGCAACGACGACGCGATGTCCGCGCTCGTCTGTCCCTCGCCCGCCATGCGCAACACTTGTCGCTCGCGATCGGTCAGCGGATCGGGATCGCTCCACGCCTCGGCCGCGAGTTCCGGATCGACGACGCGTCCGCCTTGATTCACGCGACGCACTGCATTCGCGAGATGTTCAGCGGGCGAGTCTTTCAGCAGATAGCCCGACGCTCCCGCTTCGAGCGCGCGTCGCAGATATCCGCCACG
>DASVNL010000007.1:0-8921 GCA_036383875.1 Thermoanaerobaculia bacterium | reverse complement strand
CTCGACGATGTACCGCTCGAGGCGGACGCGGTCTCGCGGCTCACGAACTTGCTGAAGCGGCTCTCGGCGTCATCCGAGAGAAGCAGCGCGAGGCCATCGCGGTCGAACCATTCGAAGAACTGCTCCCACTCGATCTCTTCGAGCGTGTCTTCGCCGCTGTAGCCGGGAAAGTCGATGCGCAGAATTCCGGGGTCGCTGCTCGTCCCCGTCGCCGCCACGCGCGCCGGATGTCCGCCGCGCGCTTCTACCCATTGCCGGATCTCATCGTGGTCGGTCGTCGCTTGTGCTGTTGCCATGGCGATTCGCGGCGTGCACAACGATTGCCAAAATCGCCAATTACAATCACGGCCATGCAATCCAACCCGCTCGCGCGCGTCGGATCTCGCATCGCCGATGCGTGCGAGCGCTGGTTTCCCGACGCGTTCGTGTTCGCACTCGCCGCGATCGTGCTGGTGTTCGCCGGCGGACTGGCCATCGGCGTCGCGCCGTCGAAGCTCGCCTACGAATTCGGCAGCGGCTTCTGGTCGCTCGTGAATTTCACGATGCAGATGGCGCTCGTGATCATCGGCGGATTCGTCGTCGCGAGCTCGCCACCGATCGCGCGTCTCACCTCGAAGCTCGCCGCGATCCCGAAGACCGGACGCGGCGCGGTCGCATTCGTCGCCGCGTTCGCGATGATTTCCTCGTTGTTGTCGTGGGGCCTCTCGCTGATCTTCACCGGCCTGCTGGTCCGCGAGATCACGCGCCGCAACGCACGCGTCGACTATCGCGCCATCGGCGCCGCCGCCTACCTCGGACTCGGCAGCGTCTGGGCGCTCGGCCTCTCGTCGTCCGCCGCGTTGCTGCAAGCAACCAAGTCGTCGATCCCCGCGTCGCTGCTGCCCATCACCGGCGTCATCCCGCTCACGCAGACCATCTTCCTCTGGCAGAACCTCGTGATGGCGTTCGTGCTGATCGTCCTCTCGATCGCGATCGCGTACTACTCGGCGCCGCGCGACGAAGACGCGCGTCCGATGCCGCAACCACCTCGCGATGAAGAACCCGCCGTTGCCGCACCCGCGACTCCAGGCGAACGCGCGGAGAACAATCCGATCCTCAGCATCCTCGTCGCGCTGCTGATGCTCTGGTTTCTCGCGCAGCAGTTCATCGAGAAGGGTGGACTCGCCGCGGTCGATCTCAACAACTTCAACCTCGCCTTCCTCGCCATCGGATTGCTATTGCACTGGCGGCCGCGTTCGTTTCTGCGCGCGGTCGCGAAGTCCGTCCCCGCGACGGCGGGCGTGTTGATCCAGTTTCCCTTCTACGGCGGGATCTTCGGGATGATCTCGAAGACGCCGATCTCCGAGCGGCTTGCGGAGCTGTTCGTCGCGATCACGACGAAGGAGACGTTCCCGCTCGTCGTCGCGCTCTACTCCGCGATCCTCGGGATGTTCGTGCCGTCCGGCGGCGGCAAGTGGGTGATCGAAGCGCCGTACGTCATGGCCGCCGCGAGCTCATGGAACGTCCACCTCGGCTGGACCGTGCAGATCTACAATGCGGCCGAGGCGTTGCCGAACCTCGTCAATCCCTTTTGGATGCTCCCGCTGATGGGCATCCTCGGCGTGAAAGCCCGCGATCTCGCCGGCTATTCGATCCTGCAGTTGCTGTTTCACGCGCCGGTCGTTTTGTTTCTCTGCTGGCTGTTTGCGCACACGTTGCCGTACGTTCCGCCCGTTCTGCCGTAATCTGCCGCCCGAAACCTAACGGAACCTGATACGTAACCGTATAGACATACGAACCGTATGAAACGGGCAACCCTCATCTTGTCGATCGCCCTCCTGCTGGCGATCCCGGCGGACGCTGCATTGGAGCGCCAGATCATCGGCTCCGAACAGGACCACTCCGCCGACACGGGGACAGGGGACTGCGAGCACTTCTACAAAACCACCTTCACCACCTTCAGCCAGCAGGTGCAGGATCAGGAACAGCGCGAGATCACGCTCGTCACCGCGAAAGGTGCAGAGCCGTCCTTGCGCGTCGACGCCAGTCAGGAAGGCGGCGTATCCGTCCGTGGCTGGAACAAGCCTTTCGTGCGGATGATCGTCTGTCGCTTCGCCGCGGCGAACTCGAAAGAGCAGGCCATGCGCGCGCTCGGCGCGATCAGCGTCACGTACGCGAACGGTCGCATCGAAGCCCTCGGCCCGCAGAACGACAACACGCAGGCGTGGTGGGTGAACATGACGCTCTACGTTCCGCGCGGTACGTTCGTCGACGTGCGCGCGAAGAATGGCGGCGTCGCGATTCGCAACATGAACGGCCGCGTGAAAGCAGCCGCGACGGGTGGCGGCATCTCCGTCGTGCAGTCCACCGGCAAGTACGTCATCTCGACGGACAGCGGCGGCATCACCCTCGATCGCATCACCGGCAGCGCGGCCGCGCATTCGCGCGCGGGCTCGATCGCGCTAAAGGTGCCCAGCAGCGCGACCGCTCCGAAGATCGAAGCGCGCACCGCCACGGCGCACATCCTCTGCACGATCAAGAATTGCGACGCCGGGCTCGGCAAATGGGCGAGCAACAAGCGGTCTCTGACGATCGGCACCAGCCCCGCGGACTTCCACATCACCACGGTCGGCTCGCCGATCATGATCGGCGCTGTAACTAACTGACCGCGCGCTGGTTAAGCGCTCCGATCCGCGGCACGGAAACTGCTACTTTTCGCGGTCATGGCCGCGATCGAACAAGCCGTTCTCTCCGAGGCGAGCATCAGTTTCTACAGGCACGCGCTCACGATCCTCAAAGACGCCTCGATCCCGCATCTCGTCGGCGGCGCGTATGCGTTCGCGCGCTACACCGGCATCGAGCGGCACACCAAAGACTTCGACGTCTTCATTCATCGCGAGGACTTCGGCCGCGCGGCGTGGGCGTTTCAGAAAGCCGGGTACAAATCGGACATCACCTTCCCGCACTGGCTGGGTAAGGCCTACAAAGGCGACGACTTCGTCGACCTGATCTACAGCGCCGGCAACGGCGTCGCGGAAGTCGATGAGCTGTGGTTCGAGAACGCCGTCGAAGAGACGGTGTTCGGCATGCCGGTGCGACTCATTCCGCCCGAGGAGATGATCTGGTCGAAGGGACTGATCATGGAGCGGGAACGCTTCGACGGCGCCGACGTCGCCCACGTCATCCGCGCCCTCGGGCCGAAACTCGACTGGAAGCGCCTCCTCGATCGCTTCGGCGTTTACTGGCGTGCGCTGTACGCGCACATCGTGCTGTTCGGCTTCATCTATCCCAGCGATCGCGAACAAGTTCCTACGTGGGTCGTCGATGAGCTCACGCAGCGCATGCGCGACGAGACGAGCGAGGGCAACGCCGGCCGTCGCGTGAACTACGGCACGATCATCTCCCGCCAGCAGTATCTGAAAGACATCAACGAGTGGGGCTACGAGGACGCACGCATCGTGCACGGAACGATGTCGGTGGAAGACATCGAGCTGTGGACGGCGGGCATCGCGATCGACGGAGCGAAATGATGGAACGAGAGACTCTCCGCATAGCGGCAGTTGCGGACATTCACGTGAAGAAGACGTCGGCGGGAATGCTCCAGCCGCTCTTCGCGAAAGCGACGGAACAGGCGGACGTGATCCTGCTGTGCGGCGATCTCACCGACTACGGCACGTCGGAGGAAGCGAAGATCCTCGCGAAAGAGATCACGACCTCGTTGCGCATCCCCGTGATCGCGGTCCTCGGCAATCACGATCTCGAATCGAACAATGAGAAAGAAGTCGTCTCGATCCTCACCGATGCAGGCGTGGTGATGCTCGATGGCGACTCGTACGAACTGCACGGCGTCGGCTTCGCGGGCGTGAAAGGTTTCGCCGGCGGGTTCGGACGTCGCGCGCTCGGCGCGTGGGGCGAGCAGATCATCAAAGACTTCGTGCACGAGGCGATCAACGAGTCGCTGAAGCTCGAGGCCGCGCTTGCGCGACTGCGCACGCCGCAGAAGATC
Organism: Thermoanaerobaculia bacterium; assembly: GCA_036383875.1. Lineage (GTDB taxonomy): Bacteria > Acidobacteriota > Thermoanaerobaculia > Gp7-AA8 > Gp7-AA8 > QHVT01. Next base: position 4,936 of record DASVNL010000007.1, on the reverse strand, counting down.
GCGGTGCTGCATTACTCGCCGATTCAGGCAACCGTCGAAGGGGAGCCGCTCGAGATCGTCGCGTTCCTCGGATCGTCGCGTCTCGAAGAACCGATCGATCGCTATCGCGTCAACGCCGTGTTCCACGGCCACGCACATCGCGGATCACCGGAAGGTCGCACGCACGGTGCGGCGCCGGTGTACAACGTCGCGATGCCCGTGCTGATGACGAACTATCCGGACCGCCCGCCGTTCCGCATCGTCGAGATTCCGGTCGGCGCAGAAGTGACCGCGTAAGATACGCGTTCCATGAGCGGCCTTCGGCACCGCGCGTATCCCAACGGCATCACTCGCGACGATCTCCTCAAGTGGTATCGCGCCAATCGCGAGCGCACGAAAGAGTTGTTCGCGCTGATCAAGGACGAGGCGTACTACAGCCGTCCGATCGCGCTGCGCAATCCGATCGTGTTTTACGAAGGTCACTTCCCCGGCTTCAGTCTGAACACGCTGGTGAAGCTCGCGCTGAAACGCGACGGCATCGACGCGCGACTCGAAGAGTTGTTCGCACGCGGCATCGATCCCGAAGATGAGAACGCGGTGCGGAATCCGACGGATGTGTGGCCGTCGCGCGAAGACGTGCAGCGCTTCGCCGCGGAGTGCGACGCGCGTGTCGAAGACGCGATCGCGAACGCGACGCTCGACGACGACAACGTCCCGGAACTGCGCGGCGGTGAGGCCGTGTTCACGATTCTCGAGCACGAGCAGATGCATCACGAGACGCTGCTCTACATGCTGCACAACTTGCCGTACGAGTTGAAAGTCGCGGGCGATGCCGCAGTCGTCGCGCGTGCGAATGTCGAGAAGCGCATGGTCGAGATTCCGCGCGGCCGCGCGACGCTCGGACAACAACGCGGCAGCGCATTCGGCTGGGACAACGAGTTCCCGGAGCACACCGTCGATGTCGACGCGTTCACGATCGACGCGCACAACGTCACGAACGGCGACTATCTCGAGTACATCGAAGCGACGGGCGCGCCCACGCCGCATTTCTGGTCGCGCGACGATCGCGGCTGGCTGCGTCGCGGATTGCTCGCGGCGACGCCGCTGCCACTCGACGCGCCGGTCTACGTCACGCACGACGAGGCGAGCGCGTACGCGCGCTGGAAGAACAAGCGACTGCCGACGGAAGCGGAGTATCACCGCGCGACGAACGATGAGTTCGACGAGTTACCCGATGCATCGCGCGGCAACTTCGACTTCGCGCACTACGATCCAATCGCGATCGGCTCGTACGCGCCGAACTCATGGGGCGTGTACGACCTCGTCGGCAACGGCTGGGAGTGGACATCGACGGTGTTCGACGGATTCAAAGGATTCGCGCCGATGCCGTCGTATCTCGTCTACTCCGCCGACTTCTTCGACGGCGCGCATTACGTGATGAAGGGCGCGTCGCCGGTCACGGCACGCGAGCTCGTGCGTCGCAGTTTTCGCAACTGGTTCCGCCCCAACTATCCGTTCATGTACGCGACGTTTCGCTGCGTGAAATGAGCTTGCGATAGGTGCGCGTCATGCAAATGATGCGAGGTATGGAACCAAAGACGTACAAAGCCAAAACCTTCAATCTCTCCGACCTCAACGGCATCTCGAATGAGACGCTGGAGATGCACTTCAAGCTCTACGAGGGCTACGTCACCAACACGAACACGCTCAACGAGAAACTCGCCGGGCTCGTGAAGTCCGGTGGCGTGCAGCCCGCCGACATGCCCGTCTACTCCGAGCTCACCCGCCGCCTCGGCTTCGAGTACAACGGCATGGTTCTCCACGAGTACTACTTCGACAACATGAAGAAGCAGGGCGGCGGCGAGCCGTCCAAGACGTCCGACTTCCGCCAGGCCGTCGAGCGCGTCTTCCCGAGCTTCGACGTTTGGAAAGCCGACTTCAGCAGCATCGGCAAGATGCGCGGTGTGGGCTGGGCGATCTGCTACCTCAATCCGCAGACCGGCTTCATCTCCAACCACTGGATCGACCTGCACGAGACCGGCAACGTGTCCGGCTTCGTCCCGCTGCTCGTGATGGACGTGTGGGAACACGCCTTCCTGCTCGACTACAAACCGGCGGATCGCCCGAAGTACATCGAGGCGTTCCTGTCGAACGTCGACTGGGCTTCGGTCGAGTCGCGGATGGGCGTCGCGGTCACGGCGTAAAACAAAAGCGGCGGGCTAAAGCCCGCCGCTTTTCACTTGGTTTGTTGTTTCGTTAGTGAACCGCAGCCGTCTTCTTGGCCATCAGATCGCGCAGCGTGTCCGCCGGGATCGAGCCTTCGACCTTCACGAGGCCAGCCGACTGCGAGACATCGAAGCGGCGCAGGACCGACACCATCTCCGGCGCCTTGTCTTTCACCGCTAGGCGCATCGCGGAGAGCGCGCCGCGCACGGTGTCTTCGAGAAGCTGCAGCGTCTCGCCGTCAGACGACGTGCCGACTGCCGCGAGCTCGAGCGAGTCGCCCTTGTCGGTCGCCCAGACGGAGAACGTGGACAGCGTCTTCAGCGCCTGCTGCAGCGCTTCGCCCGACTGGCCTTTGCCCGTGTTGACGTTGCCGCCCTTGGTCAGGCGGCTGGCGCGCTGCACGTCGACGAGCGCCCACGCGGTGGCGGTGGCGTCGACGCGTGCGATTTCGGCGCCGAGGAGTCCGCGGGTGCGGAAGTTCGTGCCGCCGTTGGCGCGGGCGGCGAGGGCCGCGATGACCGCGCGCTCGGAGCCTGCGACCACGAGCGAGTTGCTCGGGAACGCGACTGCGCCGGCGTCATTGCTGTCATCGCCGTCTTCCTTCAGCAGGATGTAGTTGGCCTTCTTCGTGGCGCCACGCGAAACGATCGCGTTGGTGAGGCGCTCCGCATTGAAGCGGCCTTCGGCGATGACGAGGACTTCGGCTTCCGAGCCGAGGTTCGTGCGGGGCGACGTGGCGACGACGAGGACGTCGACGTCCTTCGTCGGCGAGAGGCCGGCCTCGGCGAGAAACTTCGCCGCGTCACCGTCGGCGCTCATCTTGTCGGTGTGTTGAAAAAGCATCGAGGACAGCGGGCTGCTGCGCATTTCTGCGAGCTTGACCATGCCGACCGTGACCGCGTTCGCGGGAACGAGCGAGAGGGCGTCGTCCTTCGCGAGCGCCGGCATGGCCAGCGCGGCAAATGCGGAAACCACTGCGAACTGACGGAGAAGAGACTTGACGTTCATGGAATCAGAACTCCTTTCGAGTGAACAACCAGGACGCGAGGACGAGACAGACGATGCCGAAGGCGGCAGTCGAGAGATATGGAGCCGGATTCGTCAGAACCCGGCTGGCTTTTTCAGGGATACCCAATTGATCGCCGGCCACCATGACGAAGACCGCCTGACCCAGCTCGACCGTTTTGGGGAACACCCAGTACAGACCGTCGATGAGCCACGCCTGCCAGTCTTTCGACACTGCCGCGGCCATCTTGTCGTGTGCAACGAGGATCGTGGAGAACAGCGTGATCGCGTACGTGGTCATGATCGACACGGCGGTCGATGACGTCATCACGCCGACGAAGAACGCGAACGCCAGCAGCACCGCGATGACGAAGATGATGATCGTCGCGGCGAGCAGGAAGCGCGGATGCGCGACGTTCGTTTTCCAGAACACGATCAGCCAGATCGAGCCCATGAGGTAGATGACGTTGCTCGACGCGAGAATCAATCCCGCGACGTAACGCGACAGCAGCAGTCGCACGCGTCCGACGGGGCGCGAGAGATAGAGGTCGATCGTGCCTTTGTCCTGCATGCGCGGGACGAGATGCGCCGTCGCGAAGATCGCCAGCAGCGTGCAGAAAAGATAGAGCGCACTCGCGAACACGGACTCGGTGCCCATGACGATCTTCTCGATCGACACGGCGTTGTTGCCCATGTCCATTTCTTTGCCGAAGAGCTTCGCGCCTGCAAGCGCGCCGTCGACGATGTCGAGGTTGATCGCGGACGCGAAGATGATGATGAACAGCGTTGAGAGGAAGAAGTACGCGATGAGCGTCCACCGCGCCGCGGCCTCGCGCATGACGTCTTCGATGTTGGCAACGAGCACTTTCATGGTTTCACCTTCCGCGCTCAGTGCGCGCCCACCGATTCGTGCGCGTCGGCCCGAACGAGATCGACGAAGACGTCTTCGAGCGACGAGCGCACCGGCATGAGCTCCGTGAGCACACCGCCGCGCGCGCGCAGCTTGTCGACGAGAGCATTGAGATGCTGGACGTCATCGACGGAAAGAACCATGTGGCCGTTGACGCGCTCGACGATCGCGCCGCTCTCGCGGAACGATGCGACCAGCGCGTCGTCGACCGGCGTCGCGGCCATCTTGTAGGTCGCGCTCTTGCGCGTCAGCTCTTCGACGGTTCCGAACGCCGCGACTTTCCCGTTGCGCAGCATGGCCACGCGGTCGCACGTCATCTCGATCTCGGAGAGCAAGTGTGAGTTGAGCAGAATCGCGGTGCCGTTGCCGCGCGCTTCCTCGATGAGGAAGTCGCGGATCTCGCGACGGCCCACCGGATCGACGCCGTCGGTCGGCTCATCGAGCAGCAGCACATGCGGCGAGTGAATGAGCGCGCACGCGAGACCCAGTCGCTGGGTCATGCCCTTCGAATACTTCTTGATGCGCACGTCGGTCCACTGTGCGAGTCGCACGCGATCGAGCAGCAGAGTCGTGCGGGCTTTGATGTCGGCCGTGCTCATACCCGACATGCGACCGAAGATCGATAGTGCCTGTCGCGCCGTCAGGTAGTTCGGGATCTTGTGCCCCTCGGGCAGGTACCCGACGCGGCGTCGCGACTCCGGATCCTTGACCGGCAGGCCGCTGACCTGCGCGTTGCCCGCGGTGGCGTGCGTGAGGCCGAGGAGAATCTTGACGGTGGTCGTCTTCCCGGCGCCGTTGGGCCCGAGGAGTCCGAAC
>DASVNL010000006.1:0-10656 GCA_036383875.1 Thermoanaerobaculia bacterium | reverse complement strand
TCGGACCGAACACGCGCGGCTTCGTCGCGGACGTCGATCTCGCGAGTCAGCTCGCGGAGATCGGCGTGATGTTGTTGATGTTCGGCGTCGGACTGCATTTCTCACTCGACGATCTCGCATCGGTGCGCAGCATCGCGTTGCCCGGTGCGGTCGTGCAGATCGTCGTCGCGACGGCGCTCGGCATCGTGACGGCGATGTTGTGGGGCTGGAGCTTCGGCGCGGGACTCGTGTTCGGACTCGCGCTCTCCGTCGCGAGCACGGTCGTGCTGCTCAAGGCACTCGAAGCGCGCAACGTGCTCGAGACGTTCAACGGGCGCATTGCCGTCGGCTGGCTGATCGTCGAGGACCTGGTGATGGTCCTCGTGCTCGTGTTGTTGCCGCCGCTCGCGAACGTGCTCGGCGGCGCCGCGCACGGCAACGCCGGCGGATCGGGCATCTGGGTCACACTGCTCATCACGTTCGCGAAGGTCGGCGCGTTCATCGTGCTGATGCTCGTCGTCGGACGGCGGCTCTTCCCGCGGATTCTCTGGCTCGTCGCGAAGACCGGCTCGCGCGAGTTGTTCACGCTGTGCGTGATCGCGGCGGCCGTCGGAGTCGCGTACGGCGCCGCTGTGCTCTTCGGCGTCTCCTTCGCTCTCGGCGCGTTCTTCGCCGGGATGATGATGCGCGAGTCGAGCTTCAGTCATCGCGCGGCGGACGAGTCACTGCCGCTGCGCGACGCATTCGCCGTGCTCTTCTTCGTCTCCGTCGGGATGTTGTTCGATCCCGCGGTGCTGTTGCGGGAGCCACTCGCCGTGCTTGCAGTCGTCGCGATCATCATGCTCGGCAAGACGATCGCGGCCATCGGACTGGTGCTGCTCTTCCGCTATCCGCTCAACACCGCGCTCACCGTCGGCGCGAGTCTCGCGCAGATCGGCGAGTTCTCTTTCATCCTCGCGGGCCTCGGCGTCGAGTACAAGCTGATGCCCGACGAAGGCCGCAACCTGATCCTCGCCGGCGCGCTGATCTCGATCGCCCTCAACCCCGCGATCTTCGCCGCCATCGAGCCCGCGCAACGCTGGATTCGCGCGCGCTCCGCACTCGCGCGACGCCTCGAGCAACGCGACGATCCGCTCGCCGAACTCCCGACCAGCGTCGACGCCGCGCTGCTCACCGGACACGTCGCGATCGTCGGCTACGGCCGTGTCGGCAGACGCATCGCGGCGGCGCTCCTCGAACGCAACATCCCGTACACGATCGCCGAAACGAATCGCGAAGTCGTCGAGCAGTTACGCGCGGAAGGAGCGCACGCCGTCTCCGGCGATGCGAGCGATCCCGCCGTGCTGATTCAGGCGCACGTCGCACGCGCCGCGATGCTCGTCATCGCGACGCCGGACACGATCGGCGTGCGCAAGATGATCGACGTCGCGCGGAAGCTCAACCCGAAGATCCAGATCGTGTTGCGCACGCACAGTGACGAAGAAGCGGCGATGCTCCGCCAGGAACACGCGGGCGTGGTGTTCATGGGCGAGCACGAGCTCGCGAAGGCGATGACGCAGCACGTGCTCGAGAGCATGAGCGGCGCGAACGCGCACGCTTAGGCGCCGGCGGTTGCGGTGTGGCCGACGAGGCTGCGGACTTTCGCGAGGAACTCGAGGGCGTTGATCGGCTTCGTGACGTAGTCCGTACAGCCGTTCGTCCAACCGGTCTCGATGCTCACCGGTTCGCTGCGCGTCGTGACCATCACGATCGGGATGTGTTTGGTCGCGTCGTTCGCGCGGATCAGCCGGCACGCTTCGAAGCCGCCCATGCGCGGCATGACCACGTCGAGCAGGATCAGGTCGGGCAGCTCCGCGATCGCCTTGCGCACCGCTTCCTCCCCGTTCATCGCGGTGACGAGATCGAACGGATCATTGCGGAGAATCAGCTTCTCCATCATCAGGATCGTGCACGAGTCGTCGACGAGCAGGATCTTCTTACGCTGCATGCGTCCTGTCCTTCGTCCGGAGGTACGCGGGGATGACGTTCGCGGGGATCGGCTGGGCGAAGAGCCAGCCCTGACCTTGATCGCAGCCGGTGCTCTGGAGGAACTCCGCCTGCTCGCGCGTCTCGACGCCCTCGGCCACGACGCGAAGATCGAGAGCATGCGCGGCGGCGATGATCGCGTTGACGATTGCAACTGCCGAGCGTGATGACGGCAGATCGGCGACGAACGTGCGATCGATCTTCAGGCCGGTGATCGCGAAGCGTTTCAGGTACGCCAGCGACGAGTAGCCGGTGCCGAAGTCGTCGATCGTGATCTCGATGTCGAGCGCGCGGAGTGCGTCGATCATGCGCGCCGTGCCTTCGGCGTCGTGCATCGCCGTGGTCTCCGTGACTTCGAGCTCGAGCGCGCTGCCGTCGAGTCCGTGCTTCGCGAGCGCGTGCTGAATCGTGTCGACGAGTCCGGGCTGCTGGAAGTGACGCGCGCCGATGTTCACGGCCACGCGCGGAACGCGCAGTCCGTCGCGACGCCACGCTGCGATCTGCCTGCACGTCTCGCCGATCACCCACTCGCCGACGTCGATGATCACGGAACTCTGCTCCATCGCGTGGATGAACGCGGACGCGGGGATCGTGCGGCCGTCGCGATTCCAGCGCAGCAGCGCTTCGAGTCCGCGCAGCGTGCCGTCGCGGAGCTGCACCTGCGGCTGATAGACGAGCGCGAGCTCACCGTCCGCGATCGCGCGGCGCATGCGCTGCTCGACATGCAGTCGCTCGAACTCCGCGAGTGTCAGCGCGCTCGACGAGTACTGGCGCTGATTGCCGCCGAGCTCTTTCGCGCGACGCAGCGCGGCCGACGCGGCGCGCAACAGGTTGTCGGCGCCTTCGCCATCACGCGCGAGATCGGCGATGCCGATGCTCGCCGTGACGTGCACGTCGCATCCGGCGATGTCGAATGGCGCATGAAACGCGGCCAGCATCGACGACGCGATCTTCAACGTCGTCTGCGCCGCCTCGGCCTCGAGGATGATCGTGAACTCGTTGTCGCCGCTGCGCGAAACGAGTTGTCCCGCCGCGCACGATGCGAGGCGTTGCGCTGTTGCGGCGAGCAGCGCGTCGCCGGCGGATTGTCCCGCGGCCGCGTTCACGATGCGGAACGAGTCGATGTCGACGATCAGCACGGACAGGCCGTGCTCGAACGTCAGAGCGCGCGCGACGGCATGCGCGAGCTGCTCCTGCATGTGCCGGCGATTTGGCAGCGCTGTGATCGGGTCGAGAGAGTGTGGATCGATGTTCACGTTGCGCCTGCCTAGCGCAAGCGCAACGCCACTCAGTGCCTGCAACTCAAGTCACTGTAAGCATGTGAGTTGGAGGCGAAACGCACGAGGATGGAAAGCGCGCGAGTTCACGAGATCTCGGGAGATTTCCCGAAGAGTCAGGGACGCTCGATCGCGAACGCCTTCATGCGCGACTCGAGCGTGGACGGTTTGATGTCCAGCAGCTCCGCCGCGCCGCCCTTGCCCGAGATCTTCCAGTTTGCGCGACGCAGCGCGTTCACGAGATTGCGGCGTTCGAGCTCGCGCCACGCGGACTCGGGGATCACGCCGCCCTGCGCGATCTCGTCATCGCCAGGCGCAGGGCGCTCGTCGACGTCCGACGCGCCCGTCGATTCGAGAAACGGCTCGATCGGCAACGCGCCCGACGTGTGGCGCGCGACGGCGTCGAACACGAGCGCGCGCAACTCGCGCACATTGCCCGGAAAGTCGTGACGCGCGAGCACGCGATACAGGCGATCGGGAACGACCGGCGGTTTGCGATCGAGATCGTGCGAGGCCTCGCGCACGAAGTGATGGATGAGCGCGGGAAGATCGCCCGTGCGATCGCGCAGCGGCGGGATACGCACGTGATACGCGCGGAGCCGGAAGTAGAGATCGCGGCGCAGCTTCGCCGGATCCTGATGCGTCGCTGCGACGACGCGCGCGTCGAGGCGCTTCGGTGCGTCGTCGCCGAGGGTGTGGTACTCCTTCTCCTGCAACACGCGCAGCAACTTCACCTGCGACGCCTCGGAGAGATCGCCGATCTCGTCGAGAAACAACGTGCCGCGTCCCGCGGTCTCGATCATCCCCTTGCGCGTGCCCACCGCGCCGGTGAATGCGCCGGGCCGATGTCCGAACAGCGTGTCCGAGAACATCGTGTCGTCGAGACCGGCGACGTTCACCGCGACGAACGGACCGCGCCGGCCGCTGAGATTGTGAATCGCGCGTGCGAACAACTCTTTGCCGGTGCCGCTCTCGCCGCTGATCAACACGGGATTCGCGCCGGTCGCGATCACTTCGAGATACGCGAACAAGCCGAGCATCGCGGGATCGACGGTGATGATCTCGTCGAACAACTCGGGACGCGCGAGCTCTTGCTGCAGAAACTTCGAGCGCAGTCGCGTGTTCTCTTCGCGCAGCTCGCGATGTTCGAGCGCACGCGCGATCACCGCGATCAGTTCCGCCGGCGCCGCGGGTTTCAGCAGATAGTCGTACGCGCCGAGCTTCATGCATTCGACCGCGGTGCGCACGTCGTGTTCCGCGGTCACGACGACGACCGGGATCTCCGGATGCGACTGCGCGATGCGCTCGAGCAATTCGCGTCCGCCGATGTGCGGCATCATCAGATCGAGCAGGATCAGCGAGATCGGTTCGGCATCGAGCAGCGGCTCGACGTCGCGCGGATCGCGGCACATCAGCACGTTACCGAATCCGTCCGCGCGCAACGTTCTGCGCACGCCGTTCAGAACCGACTCCTCATCGTCGACGATGAGGATCGTCGCGGTGTCGCGCGTGCTCATGAACGCACCGCTGGCAGCCAAAGTGTCGCAGTCGTGCCGCGTCCCGGCTCCGACTCGAACGTCAGCTCGCCGCCATGTTCATCGGCGATGCGATCGGACACCGCGAGCCCGAGGCCGGTGCCGCCTTCGGCGCGCTTCGTGGTGAAGAAGGGCGTGCGGATGTTCGGCAGATGTTCCGCCGCGATGCCGCGGCCTTCGTCGCGCACGCGGATGAACACGCGTCGAGCGTCGACGCCGGTCGTGATGACGATCGCCTGCTCGTCGCTCTGCAATGCCTGACACGCGTTGATGACGAGATTCACGACGACCTGTTCGAGTCGCCGCGAGTTCGCTGCGATCGGCGGGACGTCCGCGTCGAACTGCACGTCGAAGTGTTTCGTCGCGCGCGCGACGTGCTTGCCGAGGAGACGCAGCGCGGAGGTGACGATCTCGTTGACGGAGCCGGTGCGGCGATCGCCGGGATCGTGATCGAGTGCGAAGCCGCGCAGCTCGGTGACGATGTTGCGGATGCGCTCCGACGCGTGCTCGATGTCGTCGAGCATCGCCGCGACTTCGGTGCGCGCCTCGCTCCACGACATCTGCCCGATGCGCAGTTCGCTGTCGGTCGCGGCGTGTTCGTCGAGCACGTTCGCCGCGTCGCGCCACGCATCGCGCAGCAGCGGAAGGTTCAGGCCGATGCTGTGATTCGGATTGTTGATCTCGTGGGCCATGCCGGAGACGAGGATGCCGAGGGAGATCATCTTGTCGGCGCGGACGAGCTCATCGCGATGGCGGGCGGCTTCTTCAGCGGCGCGCTTCGCGTCCGTGACGTCGCGCAGCAGTCCGAACGCGCGGATCATCGCGCCGTCGGCATCGTACGTCGCGAATGTCTGACCGCTCGCGACGGCGACCGAGCCGTCGTCGCGGCGCAGGCGGTAGTCGCGATCGATCACGCGCGGGCGTGGCTCGCTCGATGGTTGTTGCAGCGCGGACCAGCTCTCGGACGTCTTGGCGTTGTCGTCGGGATGCAGCAACGCGAGACACTCGCTTGCGGGACGTTCCTGCGGACCGCCGGCGTCGCAGCCGTCGAGGATGCGCCAGAATCCGGCGGAGCCGTAGATGCGATCGCTGCTGGGATCCCACTCCCAGCTCCCGAAGTGCGCGGCGGCTTCGGCGCGATCGGTGAGCTCCTGCTTGTGCACGAGCTCGCGCTCGATGCGCTTGTGATCCGTCATGTCCACCGCGACGGGGAACATCATCCATTCCTCGCCCCAGCGCTCGGAGCGCGACACGCGGAACAGCACGTCGAGCGGCTCGCCGTTCTCGCGGATCAGCGTGAACTCGTCGGTGATCATCTTGCTGTCGCCGGAGATGAGTGCGGGCAGCGCGAGTCCGTAGCGTCTTGCCGATTCGGGCAGCCACGCTTTCGTCAGCCAGTTGCGGAACTCGTCGGTCGTGCTGACGCCGGCCATCTCCAGCGCCGCGGCGTTCACGCCGACGATTTTCACGAACCTGCCGAGCTCGTAGAAAAGCTGCGGGCGTTCCTTCAGCGCGTTGAGCAGCGCGTCGCCGCGATGAAGGTCGCGACGTCGCAGCTCGACCATCATCGCGGACCAGTCGTTCTCCCACGCGGCGATCGGAAGGCTGTCGAACAATCGGCGATAGCGCTCTTCGCGTCGTGCGAGTTGTTCGTTCGCCTCGTGTTCTTCGGTGAGATCGCGGCCGACGGACTGGATTTCGATGAGGTTGTTGTCGCTGTCGAAGAATCCGCGATCCGTCCACTCGTGCCACCGCTTCACGCCGTCAGGACGGATCACCCAGTGCTGATCGGTGAGCACCGGGTTGGACGGACTCAGCGCCGCGAACTTCGCACGGACGAGCGCCTGTTCTTCGGCGTTCATGCAATCGAAGAACGATTGCCCGAGGAGCTCTGCGGCGGTCGTGTCGTTGTAGCGGCAGTATGCCTCGTTGACGAACGTGCGCGTCCCGTCAGGCAGACAACGCACGATGAGCTCCGTCTGATCTTCGACGATGCGGCGGTAGCGCAGCTCGCTGCGTCGCAGCGCTGCATCCATCGCGACACTTTCCGTGATGTCTTCGATGAAGCCTATGCCGCACACCGGCTCGCGCGATTTCGAGTAGACGATCGACACGGATACGCGTGCGTGCACGATCGCGCCGTCGCTCTTCACGTAGCGGCGGTTGACGACGTAATGGCCTTTCGAGCCGTCGCGCAGTTCCGCGGTGCGCGAGTGCACGTCGGCGAGATCCTCGGGATGACTGAACTCCGTGAAGTTCCGCCCGATGAGATCCGCGCGCTGATGGCCGAGCATCGCGCAGAACGCGCGATTGACGTCGAGCACCGTGCCGTGGAGATCGGAGAGGACGACGCCGATCGGCGTGTGACGGAAGACCTCCTCGAGCACGAGCTCGGTGTCTTCCACGGGGGGAAGGTGCGCGCTGTCGTTCATCGGACCGGGCGGTAAGTTTACGCCCGCCGGCACGGAGCTCAGGGATTCGCTCGCATCGAGAACGGCTCGCGCACGGCGATGCGCACGGGAGTCGTGCGAAGCGTCGCGAGGTCCGTGCGCTGATACAGCTTCACGCTCGGCGAAAGCGCGCGCATCGTCTGTTCGAGCGTCGCGTCGGAGACCGACACGTCGATCGACTCGCGAGGATCGCCGATCAGTTCGAGCGGAATGCGGAGTGCGTCTGCGAGTTTCGAGGCGACGTCCCAGAGCGGCTGCTGTTTCGCGAACACGCGCAGGCGTTCGTTCTCGTAGCTCACTTCGAGCTTACCGGCGAGCGGGTCGACGCCGGAGTCCTCCGTGTCGCCGGCGAACATGATCGCTTCGGACGACCGCTTCTTGAGCTCGTTGAGCGACGGTGCGGGCTCGCCTGCCATGCTCAGATGGATCGCCTGGATTTCCAGCTTGCCGGCGGAGCCGCCGCTGAGGATCCCATCGAGGTACGCCTGCGGCGCGAGCTGGCGCAGCGCCAGATCGAGAGGCTGCTCGTCGAGGTCCAGGGTCACGTGCGATGCGCGCGCCGCGGCGCTCGCGTTGACCGTCGTGCCGAGCTGCTTCGCGAGGCGATCCGCGATCTCGCCGAGCGGTTCATCCGAGGCGGTCAGCGTGACGAGCGGGAGTCCGGTGGTGGCGGGCGTGACTTTGAGCGCGAGCGGCTTTTTCTTTTTGTCCGCGTGCGCCGTGAAGGGCACGATTGCGAGGAGGAGAATGGTGAGGGCGGTTCGAAGTTTCATGTCTGCGATTCTCACGACGCTGCGACGAGCCGGTGCGCTTTCAGATGCTCGACGACCTGGTCGACGCTCTTTTCCGCATCCTCCGCCGTAACGTCGTACACGGACGTCAGACTTCCGACGATGTCGTCCTTCGAGCGGCCGTCCGTCAGGGCCCGCCAGATCAGCGTCGCGGTCTCGTTCAACTGGTAGTAGCGCTTCGTGTTCAAGTCGACCAGGACGCTCTCTCCGCCGTCGAACTCCGTGACGACGATGTGCGAGTGCGGAACCGGCAGCGAGGCGTTCATGCAGGGGTTAGTTTACTGGCAGCCGCCTGCCACGGCGTCTTGCTGAACGTCTTCAAACAGAAGAGGCAGGGCGAGCCTGTTTGCAAATCGACTTCAGTCACCATCGCGAGCGCTGCCGCACGTCGGGCGACCTGCTCGGATGCGAGTCGCGACACGCGCGCGTACGCCGTCGCGAAACTCTCCTCGTTCAGATTCCCCACGACATCCGACTCCTGGGCAGCACCGCGGAATCCGGAGAGATTGCAGCAGAGCGAAAGCCGCCCCTGGTAATCGACGCTGAAGCTCGCGCCCTGCAGCGGCGCGCACGGCGGCGCGGGATCGGTGTTCACGTAGCCGACGTCGAGCGCGACCGGCATCTTCAGAATCCGATGCAGCAGCGCGATCTCTTGTTCGGCATGCGCGCGCTCTTCGAGACTCATCGCCGACTCCGACTCGACTTCGCCCGACGTCGGCAGCACGTGCGAGAAGTGAAGCGCTTGTGCGCCGAGACGCGCGGCGAGCAGCGCGATCTCCTGAATCTGCGGAACGATGTCGCGTCGGATGACCGCTTTCACCGCGAACGGAACGCGGCCGACCGAACAGCGCGTGAACGCGCGGATCACGCGGTCGAACGAGCCCTTACCGCGCCACCCGTCGTGCGCCTCGCGCGTCGCGCCGTCGATGCTGAATGCGACGACGGCCACCGCCGCGCGATGCTGGTCGATCGCGGGCCAGACTCGGTCGAAATGCCAGCCGTTCGTGACGAATCCAGCGCGCATCCCTTCCGAGCCGACCGTCGCGAGGATCTCGTCGAACTGCGGATGCAGCGTCGGCTCGCCGCCCGTGAACGACACGTGGCTGACGCCGGCGGCTTCGCGCGACTCGCGCAGAATGCGGCGAAGCAACTCGGCCGGAAAGAATCGCGCGCGCGTCTGGTAGAGCGCTTCGTCATCGCGCAGGCAATAGCTGCAGTGCAGATTGCAGATGTTCGTCAGCTCGATGACGATGCGTCGCGGCGAGTCGGGCGCTTGCGGAAGCTCGGCGTCGAACATCAGCGTGCTCCCATCGCCAGCGGAGCGAACAATCGCGGCGCCGCCTGCGCGTCGTAGAGAAGGTCCGTTCCGGCGAGCAACGTGTACGAGGCGCATTGCCGCGCGAGACGCGCCAACGCGCTGAGATGCTGTGGTGCGACGGCCGTATCGTACGACGCCCACGGGCACATCTTCAGGAGTCGCGTCAGAGCATCCGGCTGCGCGATCGGTTGGATTTCAGTTTGCGCGTTGCCGGTGATCACGGGGAACACCAACACACGCGGCGTACACGACGAAGCAAACCGTCCCGGAAACATCACCTCGGGGTCCAACCGTCGTTTCTCCGGCTCGAACGCATTCGGCTCGCGCGTCGCCTCTTCGAGACTCGGCGGCTGGACTGCGTCCAGCGTCGTTTCCGTCGCGGCGAACACGCGGCGAAACGCGAACGCTTCGGCGGTGGGCGAGCCGTCGCGAATCAGGACGAGATCATCCGCGACATTCGACCAGCGGGCCGCCGTGAGTCGCATCGCGAGCGTCGTCTTTCCGCTTCCCGATGCACCGACGATCAGCACGCCGTTGTCCGTCGCAGGAAACGTGACGGCGGCGGCGTGCAGTTCGAAGCGCCCGCAGCGTCGGAGCGCGGCCTGCGTCGCGTAGAACATTACGCGTGCGAACGCCGTGGGCGACTGCGCGGTCTCCGCGCCGATCCAGACTTCGACGCGGCGCGGATGAACGCGCATCCACGAATCGCTGGTCGCGAGATACCAGAGGCCGTCCTCGGAGAAGCACTGGCCGTGATGCACGTCGAACGCGGCCGGTCCTCGCGGCATCGGAGGAGGCGCGGCGGTCGACAGTTCGATGGTGAACGCGCCGGTGGGATCGTCAGGTCGCGCGGCGAAGTGCCAGCCGGCGATGAGCCGGGCGACTTTCTCGGCGGTCCCGTCGTCCGTGCAGGCGAACGTCAGACTTTGACCGGCGACTGTGTAGCTCCGGCAAAGCGCTTCGACCGCCACGGCGAGGGACACGCTGGTCGCGTTCTAGTTCGTTGCGCCGGATTCGACCGACTGAAAGAAGGTGGTCGCTTCCAGGACGTCCACGGGGGCAGAGATCTGCGGAGCGACGAACGGCTTCTTCTCAGTGACCTGCTGCGCTACCGCTTCCGTAGTTTTGATTTCGGTACGATCAACCATGTGGTCCAAACTCCTGCCCTCCCGAACTGCGACGCGTGTACCGGAGGAAAAAATATGAGTGAAAGTAGCATGCGCCTGACGCGTGGTCAACGCGAACAGGCCGTACGGGACACCGCGATAAACTAAAGCGAAC
>DASVNL010000005.1:0-7303 GCA_036383875.1 Thermoanaerobaculia bacterium | reverse complement strand
CTCGAAGAAGATTCGAGATCGCGACATCGACCCACAACGGCTCGTGCTGCGGTTCATCATTCATCCGCGAATGCCTCGCACGAGCATTTGCAACGACACGAGAACCAGCACGACGACGAATGTCGCGCGAAGAGCACGACTACTGACGCGCGAGAGAAACTTCGAGCCGGTGAATGCGCCGAACAGCACTCCGACAGCCACCGGCGCTGCAACGAATGGATCGATCTGTCCGCGCGAAAAGTACAGCCCCGCGCTCGCAGCGGCCGTCACGCCGATCATGAAGTTGCTGGTCGCCGTCGACACTTTGATCGGCAGCTCCATGGCGAGATCCATCGCCGGTACTTTCAACGCGCCGGATCCGATTCCGAGGAGCCCGCTCACGATTCCGGCGACGTACATCAGCGCGAGCCCGAGCACCGGCCGCGTCGGCTCGTAGACGACTTCCTGTCCGCGCTCGCCGTCGAAGTACGAGCTGTGCAGACGCAGGCGATGCGCAAGCCGCGTCGCGCGGTGATTCGGCTCCGCGACGCGGGATCGCGACCGAAGCATCGCCAGCGCGGAGTAGCCGAGAATCGCGCCGAAGAGGATGAAGAGCCAGCGCGGATCCAGAATGCCGGCGACCCAGGCGCCGGTGATTGCGCCGGCCGTGGTCCCGAGCTCGAGAAACATCGCCACGCGAAGGTTGGCCAACCGATCGCGCACGTACGCCGCGGCGGCGCCGCTCGAAGTCGCGATGACCGAGATGATCGACGCGCCGATCGCCAGGCGGATGTCGATGCCGAGCAACAGCGTCAACGCCGGCACGACGATCATTCCGCCACCGAGCCCGAGAAGAGAACCGAGCATGCCGGCGACGAACGACATCGCGGCCACGAGAATCACGAACAGCAGCGGCGTCACGCGGCGAGTCTACTGCCATCGATCGCACGAAGCTCGCCGCGCTTCGAAGTCAGCGGACGGCTTTCCGATGAACTCGCCACGTTCCACGCCGCGGTGAGACGCCGTGATCGGAGTACGTCACGAACGTCCCTTCGATCCACTCGCCGTCGACGCGGCCGGTGAAGTGCGTCTCGAGCGTGCCTGTGAGCAATTCGGGATCGGGATACGGAGCGATGTGTCCACTGATCGCTCCTCCCTCGATGCGGACGAACTCGATCCACAGCACACTCGAACTGCTGATCATGCCGTACGGAGGCTGGCGCTCGACGTCGTTCCGGACGTACTCCCGCTTCGGGACCATCAGAACGTCGCCGTGGGCACCTTCGGGATTTTCCGTGAGGTGAAAAATGATGCTCCCGCTTCGACTCAGTGCGCTGCTCTCGTACGTACCGACCCATTCGCCGGTCAGCGGCACGAGATCCTCGGGCACGCCGATCACCTGAACCGGTTCCGGCTCGGATGACGCGCAGGAGATCAGCAGGAACGCGAATGAAGCAAGCAGAGTGACGATTCGTGTTTTGCGCATGGCAAGAGCTCCCGCCTCAATCTCGATCGCGATCCCGCGATCGCGCACTGTCGGCGGTCACACCCGCGTGTATCGCCGCGCGCGGAAAGCGAGATCGCGGAAGCGCATCGTGAATCGCGAGGAAAGCGCCATGACCGCCCCGTCGGCACACCGCAACGACCGCTTCGTCCAGCAGCATCGAAGACGACTCGCGATCCTCGTGCTGCTCGTGCTCATTGCGACCGCGATCGCAGCGACCGGCCCGCTCCATCGCGCGATCCTCTCCGTCATCGCGATTGCGGAACCGGTGATCCAGCAACACGCCGTCGCAGGCGCGATTCTCTATATCCTGCTTTCCGCGATCTCCGCGATCGTCTTCTTCTTCTCGACCGCCCTGATTACGCCCGTCGCAGTCGACGCATTCGGACCGTTCGCCGCGTTCGTGCTGCTGTGGCTCGGCTGGATTCTCGGCGGCATCTTCGCGTACGGCATCGGACGGCGCTTCGGACGACCGGTCGTGAGCTGGTTCGTCGATCCGGTACGCATTCGCGATTACGAGCGCCGGGCGAAGGGACTCGTCTCATTCCGTTACGTGCTGCTCTTCCAGCTCGCCGTGCCCTCCGAGATTCCGGGATATGTCCTCGGTCTCGCCCGCTGTCGATTCCGCACGTTCGTGACCGCCATGGCGATCGGCGAGTTGCCGTTTGCCATCGGCGCCGTGTACCTCGGCGAGAGTTTCCTCGAGCGCAACTACGCATTGCTGCTCGCGATCGGCATCACCGGGATTGCATTCAGTTGGATGATGTTCGGTCGCGCTGCAGCGACGTGGTCATCCGAACACAAGACCAGCGACGTCGCGGGAACGCTTCGACACATCCCGATGTGACGTGCGATGCGGTGCGGCGCAGAGGCGCGTCCCATCGTGGAGGCATGAGCACCATGGACCTGCAACGCATCCTGGTCCCCACCGATCTGAGCGACTTCGCCGCGAACGCAATTCGTTGGGCGGGCATGCTCCGGCAACGCGCCGGCGCGCAGCTCACCCTCGTCTACGCGAACGAGCCGTACATCCCTTTCGACGTGATCGAAGGTCCCGCCGCCTACCTCCTGCAAAACGAGGCCGGCTTCCGCGAGCGTCTGACTCGTGAGCTGCGCGATCACGTGAAGCGGCATCTGCCCGAGACGAGTCCTGCCGCCGAGACCCTGATCATCGAGAAAGCGCCCGCTGCGGCGATCTTCGAAGCGGCGGAGTCGATCGACGCCAGCCTGATCGTCATGGGAACGCACGGCCGCACGGGGTGGCGTCGCGTCCTCCTCGGCTCCGTCACCGAGACGGTCGTGCATCACACCAATCGCCCTGTTCTCTGCATTCCGTCCGACGCGCCGCCGTCGATCGGCAAGATCCTCTGTCCCGTCAACTTCACACCGATCGCTCGCGTTGCGTTGGAGCAGGCCGCGCTGCTCGCCGAAACATTCGACGCCGAGCTGCTCGTCGTCCACGTCACCGACGTCATCGATCAAGCCTCGGATGTCGCCGGAGAATTCGCCGCGTGGATCGAGCCGCACGTGCGCAATCGCTGCCGCTACTCGCACGTGCTCGCCACCGGCAACGCCGCGGAAGAAACGATTCGCATGGCGCACGACGTACACGCGGACCTGATCGTTCTCGGCGCGCATCACAAACGTTTCGCCGATGCGACGGTGCTCGGCACGACCACCGAGCGCGTCATCCGTTTCGCGAAGAAGCCGGTGCTGGTCGTCGTCTAGACGGCGACCGCGGTCGTCGTGCCGAGGTGCGCGCGAACGAAGGCCGTGATCTCCGCGCGGACTTCCGTCTCGTGGCCGAGGAAGAGATGGCCACCGTTCGAGAACCCGATGAACTGGCCGTTGGGAATCTGCTCTGCCGTATAAGCCGCGCTCGCGTAGGTGTCGTAAAGATCGTCGCCTGCACTCATGACCAGCGTCGGGACGTGCATTGCTTCGAGCGGAGACGGCGTCAGGTTCGATGCGATCTCGCTGTCGTTGCGGATTCCCGCGACGCGCCGGCTGATGGGGAGGATCGTGCGCAGCATCTGATCGACGTCGTTCCGCTCCTCACTCGTTGCATTGCAGTAGACGGACACCGGTGTGCCGAGGATGGTTTTGATGAGCGTTCGCTTTGCGAGGTTCATTGCTGCCCAGAAGAGAAAGTCCGACGACGCAATCGCATTCAGGACTGGAAGGAACAGCGGCGACAAGCGCGCATCGCCTGCGCCGCGCTCCGGCGCCCACGCCATCGGCACGACCAGCACCAACGCCGAACAGCGTTCGGGATAGCGCAGGCAGAGCTGCAGCGCCGACGGACCACCCGCAGAGACGCCGATGACCGGAACAGCCTCGAGCTGCAGCGCATCGAGCACACGCACATGCGCATCAGCCTGCGCCGCGGGCGAAGCATCAGCGCGAAGCGGAGTGCCGAGATACCCGAAGCGCGATGGCGCGATGATGCGATATCCGTCGCCGAGAAACGCGGCGCCGACGCCGAGTCCCTGATCGAAGCCGCCGCCTGCGCCGTGGACGAACAACACCGCAGGACCATCACCGGCTTCGGCGAACTCGATCGGTCCGTCCGGCGTCTCGATGAATTGGCGTTCGAACTCGATTCGCCGTCTCGCCGCTTCGATGTCCTTCCGATAGCTGGCATACGCCAGTGCGCTCACACCGGCCACGCCGGCTCCGGCCATTCCAAGAAGACGTCGCGCGTTTCGCACTCTCATGACGACAACATGGTCTGCGCCAAACGGACGTGCGGCGTTGCGCAGCACACATCGCTGTGATGGCTGCCAGCGCGCGTCCGCTTGCTCGCCTCTACGTTGACGAACGTGAGCAACGCGGTTTTCCGCGCGCGCGGATTGACGAAGGTCTATCGCCTCGGCGACGTCGAAGTCCACGCACTGCGCGGCGTCGATCTCGATCTGTTCGAAGGTGAACTGGTCGTGCTCCTCGGGCCGTCCGGCAGTGGCAAGTCGACGCTGCTGAACATCCTCGGTGGTCTCGATGCACCGACCGCGGGGAACGTGCAGTTTCGCGATCACGACCTCGTCGCGGCAAACGAGCGTGAGTTGACGCGCTTCCGCCGCGAGCACGTCGGCTTCGTCTTCCAGTTCTACAACCTCATCCCGAGTCTGACCGCGTTGGAGAACGTGGAGATCGTCACGGAAATCGCCGAACACCCGATGCGTCCCGCCGATGCTCTTGCGCTCGTCGGGTTGAAAGAACGCGCCGATCACTTTCCGGCGCAACTTTCCGGCGGCGAGCAGCAGCGCGTCGCGATCGCGCGCGCCGTGGCCAAACGGCCGGACGTGTTGCTGTGCGACGAGCCGACGGGCGCGCTCGACTACGACACGGGGAAGCTCGTGCTGAAAGTCCTGCAGGACGTGAATCGTGAGCTCGGGACGACAACTGCGGTCATCACGCACAACGCGGCGATCGCCGGCATGGCCGATCGCGTGATCCGCATGGGCAGCGGCGCGATCGTGGACATCCGGACGAATGCGGAGAAGCGCACGCCTGAGGAGTTGTCATGGTGATGCTTCATCGCAAGCTGCTCCGCGACCTCCTGCACATGCGCGGGCAAGTCTTCGCGATCGCGCTGGTCGTCGCCGCGGCCGTCTCGACTTACGTCACGATGCGCGGCGCGTACGAGTCGCTACTCGTTTCGCAGCGCGCGTACTACGACGCTTACCGATTCGCCGACGTCTTCGCATCATTGAAACGCGCGCCGGAGTCGGTAGCGCAACGCCTGCGCGAGATCGACGGAGTCGCCGCGATTCAGACGCGCATCGTCGCGAACGTCGTGCTCGATGTTCCGCGACTCGAAGAGCCGGCGAGCGCACTGCTGCTTTCTCTTCCCGATTCCGGCGAGCCTCGCCTGAATCGCGTGCACTTGCGTCGCGGACGATTGCCGATGACTCCGCACGAAGTCCTGACCAGCGAGGCGTTCGCGGAAGAGAACCATCTGCTTCCCGGCTCTTCGATCGCCGCGGTGATCAACGGCCGCTGGCGCACGCTGCGGATCTGCGGCATCGCCATCACGCCCGAGTACGTTCAGGAAACGCAGGGACACGCGTTCCCCGACCATCGCCGATTCGGCGTGTTGTGGATGCGCCGTCATCACCTCGCCGCGGCGATGGGAATGGATGGCGCGTTCAACGATGTGACGATCGCGCTCTCGCCCGGCGCGCTGATGAAAGACGTCATCACGTCCGTCGATCGTGTGCTGGCGCGTTACGGCGGTCTCGGCGCGTACGGCCGCGAGGAGCAAAGCTCCCATCGCTTTCTGCGCGATGAGCTGGCGCAGGATCGCATCACCTCGATGGTCATCCCGGCGATCTTTCTCGCCGTGGCGGCGTTGCTCATTCACCTTCTGCTCGTCCGGCTCGTGGCGTCGCAGCGCGAACAGATCGCAGTGCTGAAGGCGTTCGGCCACACCAACGCGACCGTCGCGCGACACTTCGCGATGTTCGGGTTGGTGATCGTCGCGATTGGCGCGGCCGCGGGCATTCCTGTCGGAATCTGGCTCGGCCGCCATCTGACGGAGCTCTACACGAAGTTCTTCCACTTCCCCGCGCTGACGTTTCGCGCCAGCGCATCCGCGATCGCGATCTCCGTCGGCACGACCGTCATCGCCGCGCTGGTCGGCTCGCTCAGCGCAGTGCAAGGCGTCGTTGCGCTTCCTCCGGCAGAGGGCATGCGCGGACAGCCACCGCTTCGATTCGGTCGCGGCCTGCTCGATCGCACCAAGCTCATTCGCACACTCTCGCCGCCGGTTCGGATGATTTTCCGATCACTGCAGCGCACGCCGTTGCGCACGCTGATGTCGCTGCTGGCGATGGCCACGGCCGGCGCGATCCTGGTCGTCGGACAGTTTTCGTTCGACGCACTGGAGTCGATGATCGACGTGCAATTCCGCGCCGCGCAGACCGACGACGCAACGATCACGTTGAACGAAGTGCGCGGCGACGAGGCCGTGCACGCGATCGCGCGGCTCCCGGGCGTGATTCGCGTGGAGCCGCTGCGTGTCGTGCCGGTGCGCATTCGCAGCGGCCACCGATCGCGTCGCATCGCACTCGTCGGTCTCGAACGCGGCGCGACGATGCGACGGCTCATCGACGACGAGGGCAACGAAGTGTTCCTCCCTCCGCGCGGCGTGGTATTGACGACGAAGCTCGCGCAAATCCTCGGCGTCGCCGCAGGTGATGACGTCGTGATGGAGGCGCTCGTCGCGCCGCGCTCCGTGGCGCCGATGCGCGTCGCGGCGCTGGTCGACGAGACGATCGGCGTGTCGGCGTACGCATCGCGCGACGAAGTGAACCGATTCCTTCGCGAAGGGCCCGCACTCACCGCGGCGCATCTCGCCGTTCAGCCAGCGCGCGCGGCGGAACTTTACGCAACGCTGAAAGCACTGCCCGGCGTCGCGTCGGTATCGCTGCGCGAAGCGATGCTGGCCAGCGTGCGCAAGACGATCGTCGAGAACATCGCGATCTCCGCGTCGATGATCGTCGGCTTTGCGTGCGTGATCGCCTTCGGCGTGATCTACAACGGCGCACGCATCGCGCTGTCTGAACGCGGGCGCGATCTGGCCAGCCTCCGTGTCCTCGGATTCTCGAAAGGGGAAGTCGGCGCGATGCTGCTCGGCGAGCAGGCGGTGCTCACGGTCGCATCGATTCCGATCGGATTCGCGGGCGGCTGGGCACTGTCGTTGTGGATCGCTCGCCTGTTCGATTCCGAGGTTTATCGCATCCCGCTCGTGATCAGCGGACGCACGTACGCGATTTCATTTTTCGTGATCGCGCTCGCCGCGACCTTCACGGCGGCGGC
>DASVNL010000004.1:0-4867 GCA_036383875.1 Thermoanaerobaculia bacterium | reverse complement strand
GTTGAACGTCTGCGGCGTCGCGTCCTTCTTTACCGGCTTCTCGTTGACCGGCGCGGGGAGTTTGTCCGCGGAGTCGAGGAGCCAGCCACGATGCACCGCGTCGGGCGCGGCGAGCATGGTTGCCTCTTCGATGCCGAGGAGGGCGTGAATGCCTTGCAGCTTCTGATTCGCTTCGTAGCGCAGCGAGTTCGCGCGATCGAGGAGGTCGCGCACCGTCGAGTGCCGCACGCTCGCATCGAGAAAGAGATCGGCGGTGAAGGCTTTGAGGCCGTCGCGCACGAGTGCGATTTCGCTCTGCGGAGTCGCGGACGCGGCGTCGGAGAAGAACGGCGTCATGCCGGCGGGGAGATAGAAGCCGGATGGTTCTTTCGCGGCGAGCGAGAAGCGCGGCGCGGCCGTGTCGCGCCAGAACGGCTGCCAGTCGTTCGTCTCGTAGAGCTGTGCGTCGGTCGGAAGTGCGCCGAAGTAGCGCGGGTGTTTCGGGGCGAAGCCGAGGCCGGTCATGCGCAGGGGGCGATCGTTCTCGCGGATCGCGGTGAGGTCGAACGTGAGCACTTCGACGCTCGGCGATTCGCTGGGCGTGTTCGCCGGCGTCGCGAGGACCGCGTGCGTCGTGGTGTTGGTCCAGATCGCGGTGCCGGTGAGATGTCCGTTCGCGATCGCGTCGACGAAGAGATGCATCGCGCGAGCGGCGTCGCGATACGTGACGCGCACCAGATCGCCAATGGCGACGTCGCGCGGGGAGCCGAGCTTCACGTCCACCGTCTCGGTGGTGGACGAGACGAACTGCAGCACGCGGCTCACGAGATTCGTCTGCACGCGAATGCCGTCCGACCAACTCCCTTCGCTGCGCGCGATCGCGATCGCGGGCTTGTGCGGGTTGAGTCGCATGAGGTTCGGCACCGCGTACTCGTTGGCGATCGCGGCACCCGCGACGCGCACGACCCAGCAGCGTTTGCCGCCGTTGCGGAAGAACGCGCGGACGGAAGGGCCGAGGTGTGCGATTCCGCCCGGCACTTCCACGTCGCCGCCGAAGATCATCGCGAACTGCGCGACGTCTTCGACGGCGACGGGAACGTGCAGCGGACCCGATGCCGCGAAGCCTGCGAATCCCGGGATGTCCATGCGAGGCAGCGCGTCGCGCAGAGGCTGCGCCACCGCCTCGAGACGGATTCCCGGCAGGGGACGAGTCAGTGTCATACGCGCTCGATCTGCAGCCGCTCGTAGGCGACCACCAGCTCTTCCATGGCCGCGTCGTTGCCTTTCGCATTGAGGCCGCCGAGCGTGTATTTCAGCGGCCGGGCCTCGTTGAGGGTCCAGCGCGCGACGGTGCGGTGGTCTTCGCTCTGCAGCTCGACGGTGATCGTGCGTCGCGCGGCGGAGTTGCCTTCGCGGACTTCGTTCATCCAGTCGAAGAGCGCCGTCGGATTGATGATGCCGCGCTTGAACGTGACGTCGGCGGCCTTGTTGAGTCCCGTGAGCTTGACCACGTTGTTGTGCGGCGCATTGCCGACGCGGTAGTCCTGCTGCGCGAGCTCGGTGGAGAGTCCGGTGACTTCCTGGAAGCCGCCCTGCACGGACGTCGGATCGACGCCTCCGCCGAGGTTCACCAGGAAGTTGAACTGCATGTAGGGGCGATCGCGTTCGGCCATGGCTTACACCTTTCTGTCGGCAGTCCACTGACCGACGCGGATGATCACGTACTCGGCGGGGCGCAGCGCCGCGACGCCGACCAGACAGACGAGCCGTCCGTTGTCGAGATCGTTCTGGGTCATCGTCGAGCGGTCGCACTTGACGAAGAACGCCTTCTCCGCGCGATCGCCGAGGAGTGCGCCGTTCTGCCATTCGTTGAAGAGGAAGTCAGTGATCGTGATGCGGACGTTCGCCCACAAACGCTCGCCGTTCGGTTCGAACACCGCCCACTGCGTGCCGCGATCGATCGAGTGCTCGAGGTATGCGAAGTAGCGGCGGAGATTCACGTACTTCCACTCCGGATCCGAGCTGATCGTGCGCGCGCCCCAGAGCCGGAAGCCGCGCCCTTCGAAGAAGCGGAAGCAGTTGATGCCGATCGGATTGAGGATGTCCTGCTGGCTCTTGTTGAGCAGCGTCTCCAGGCCGATCGCACCGTCGACGACTTCGTTCGCCGGCGCTTTGAACACGCCGCGGTTGATGTCGTTGCGCGCGTAGATGCCGGCGACCGCGCCGCTTGGCGGAAGGTTGATCTCCTTCTGCGTGACCGGATCGAAGACCGTGATCCACGGGTAGTAAAACGCGGCGTACGACGAGTCGAGCTTGCCGCGCATGTCGCGCACGTCGGCGATCGACTGGCCGTTGCCGGAGTCGAGGACGGCGATGCGATAGCGCATGCGCTGCGCGTGCGACACGACGGAGTTGAGGATCGCCATCGACTCTGCTTTGCGCGTCTGGAAGTTCGCGGACGCGGCGGGCGCGGCGACGATCGAGATCTCGTCGATGTCTTCGAGCGCTTTGAGGCCGCTCTTGAATTTGTCGTCGGGCGAGCCGCCTTTGCCGTCGTACTCGCCGACTTCGGGGAGCGTCCCGTCGCTGCCGCCTTCGAGGATGAGATCGAGCGAGCGATCGGCGTCGCTCGACAATGGATCGAGCAGCTTCTTCTCGAGATTCGTCTTGAGCGAGAAGATCTCATCGGCGAGCGTCCGTCCGTCTTTCAGATCTTTGAGATCCATGACGATCGGAATCGAGCGCGCGCGTCCCATCGACGGCTGATTGCTCGCGAACTGCGCGGCCAGCGTGTCGTCCGCGCCGTTGCGGCGGTGATTGCTGTCGAGTGCGAGATCGGGATAGACCGACGACGGCACGTTCGGATCGGACGGCGTGACGGTGACGGTCGCGGTGACGACCTGGATCGACTTCGTGACTTCGCTGAGCTCCTTCGTCGTGGCCGGATTGCCCGGCTTGAGGAGCTGCCACGTGTCGCCGTTGCGGTTCGCGAACCAGAGATCCGCGTCGGACGCTTCCTTGTCGCCGTCGACGAGCAGCACGTCGTTCTGCACGATGCCGCGCACCGAGTCGGTGTTCGGATCGAACACGTTCGCGCCGGCGGTGAGCGTGATGCGCACGCGCATGTTGCCGCCCGCGCCGGGGAATCGCGCGTACGTCCAGATCTTCCCGCCGTTCGTTTTCACGATGGCGTGGCCTTTCGGGAAGACGGGCTGGTCGTTCGCGTTCTCGATCGTCTGCGCGGCGCCGCCGGCGAACACGCGCGCGACGTAGAGCCGCTTGCCGCCGTTCTCGAAGAACATCCGGACGGCGTGCCACATGTAGTTGTCGACTTTGCTGCCGCCGAACTCGAGCTGTTGCCGGTCGCCGTAGATGCGCTCGTATTCGACGAGTGAGGTGATGACGTCGGGCACGAGCTCGACGGGGCCGAAACGGGTCGGCCCGACGAAGCCGGTCGTCGTCGTGCTCACGCCCTCGATCGACTTCGCGCGGAACGAGACCTCTTCGACGTAGACGCCTGGAGCTAGATATTCTGGCATTCCGTGTTCTCCGTTCTTTAGGACCACTGGCCCTGTTTAGGGACGAATCGATAAGGCCGGTGTCATCGCGTTGCCGTTCTTCGATGCGAGCTGCAGCTCGCGTCCGAATCGGAGCGTGGCTTTGGCCCACTGCGTTTCGGGAGCGAGTTGTTCGAACGCGGTCGCGAGCGGCTGCGCGAGGACATCGGCGAGGTCCGGGATTTCGGGGACCGGCGTGCGCCGGCGGTAGCGAACTTTGAAGTCGACGGCCCACGTCTGCTCGGTGAGCGGCGTGTTCTCGACGTTGGGCTCGAGCGAGATGACGGGCTTCGGATAGAAGAGCGGCAGCAGCAGGCGGCCTTGCTTGTCGGCCATGCCGATCACGACGCGTTGCTCGCCCGCTTTCGCCTCGATCGTCGCGTACGCGGCCGGCTGGTTGATGTCGCGATCGACGAGCTCCGCGCGCAACGCACCGAGTCCGTCGGGGATCGCGCGGTTGGGCGACGAGAAGAGCGGGATGAACGTCTCGCCGCTGAGCTTGAAGATCCCGCGCTGCGGCGCGGTCAGCGGCATCGTGAAGGGGATGTAGCGATCGTCGAGGTCGCGCACTTCGAGCACGAAGTCGCGCTTCGGCCCATCGAGATCGGCGTCCTTCGCGATGAAGGGGAGGTTCTGAAAGACGAAGACGCGCTCGTTGTTTGGGCTCCCAACGATTTTGCGCTCCGGCTGGTCCGTGAGATGGATGCTGACGAGCAGGCGGTCGCTGACGAACGTGCGCGTCGCTTCGTCGCGAAAACGCAGTGCGAGCGGGGTGACGAGTGTGACGCGCTCGAGGACCGTGATCGTGACGGCGCTCATGCGTTCACCTTCCCCGCGTCGAAGACGCGCGTCTGCACGGGCGCGTGCTCGGACCACTCGAGCCGCGACTCGATGGAGAGCATGCGCACGACGTACGCGACGCACGGCTGCATCTGCGGCTTGGCGGTGTCCCAGATCGCGCCGAGGTCCTGAATCGAGATGGTCTCGAGGAGGATGTCGACGGAGTCGTTCTCGCCGAAGATGTCGGTCTCGGGGCCGGCCTGATTGAGGAGGCTCGCGTGGAGGACCGGCGTGTCTTCGAGCATGCGCATCGCCCAGCCGAGGAGGCGCTGTTGTTTGAAGGCGTCACGGGCCCAGGCGATCAGGAGGTAGTGGAGATCGAGCGGCATCGACGGCCGGAAGCGCTTGCCGTTGAGGTCCGTGCGCGGCGGAAGGTTGCGGATGTTGTTCGCCGGCGTGACGCGATGGAGGTAGAGCGAGACGCCTTCCTCCATCGGAGCCTGCAGGTTCTTCGACTGATAGAGCTCGAACCCCGCGTTCGCGAATTCGGG
>DASVNL010000003.1:0-1811 GCA_036383875.1 Thermoanaerobaculia bacterium | reverse complement strand
CGTCCAGCGCCATCAAAGCCATCTCTTCTCTCAGGTCCACGATCGTTCTCTCAGTCATCGGCATTCTGGAAAGGATCAACCCAAGCATCTCTGGAAAGCATCAACCAAGGCTGAACCCCGCCAACCGACAACCAGCAACCGACAACCGTTCTCAGCGACTCAATTGCGCGAGGAGTGCGCGCGCGGTCGTGATGTCGTCCGCGTAGCGTTGCGGCGGCGCGGTGTCGATGAACTGGCGTAGCGCATCGCGCGCGACGTCGTTGCGGCCTGCGCGACTCGACACGACGGCGAGGTTGTAGAGCGCGTCGTACAGACGCGGATTCGCGCTCACGGCGCGACGCCACCACTCGATCGCGAGATCGTCGTGACCGCTCTTCGCTTCGATCACGCCCATCAGGTTGAACACGATCGGCATCCGGTCATTCAACTGCAGCGCCTTGCCGAGATTCGCGCGGGCCGCGTTCGCATCGCCCGCGCGCAGCGCGACGACGCCGAGGTTCTGGTAGGCCGTGGCGTTGGTCGCGTCGAGAGAGAGCACGCGGTGAAACGTGTCCGTCGCGCCGCGAAGATCGCCGCTGTCCGCGAGCGCGATGCCGTACGCGTTGAGGATGTCGGGGTCATGCGTCGATGCGAACGGCCGCAGGATCTCGAGCGCGCGATTCGCCTGCCCCGCCGCACTGAGGAGCATGCCGAGGCGGACTTTCATCGCGTCGTTGGCCGCGCCCGATTGCACGGCGCGCGACAGCATCTCGATGGCCGCCTGCGGGTTCTCGTCCTGCTGCAGCATGAACGCGAGCATTTCCTGCGCGACCTTGATGCCCGGACTCTCTTTGAGAATCGCGCGCAACGTCGCGATCGATTTCGCGAGCTGGCCGGTCTGGTACAGCGCGACCGCGTCGTGCAGTTCGTTGTCGACGCCGATCAGTGACTTCGGATCGTCGGCCGCGGTGTAGTCCTTCTTTTCCGCGGAGCCGGAGATGTAGCCGAGGCTCATCAGCAGCGCTTTCTGCGAGTCATCGACATTCCGCCGCGTCGCCTCGGGGTTCGGCGCACCATCCGCGAGCAGCTTGCGCATCGCAAACAATCCGCGGCGATCCGTGCCCGCGAGATTGTTCGCTTCGACCGGATCTTGCGCGAGGTCGTACAGCTCGGGCAGCGGCAGATCGATGTACTTGCGGCCGTCGTGAATCAGACCGACGAGCGGCGCCCATCCGCGGTTCAGCGACGCCGACAGCGATTCGAAGTAACTGGTCGCTGCGAGTGTGCCGCCGAACAGATCGTGGCCGGGTAGACCCGACGGAACTTCCGCGCCCGCGCGATGCAGAATCGTCGGCGCGAGATCGACGTGCCTCGCGCTGCCGTTTTCTTTTCGCGGCGACTGCTCGGGATCGACGATGAGCAGTGGCACCTTGAGCGTCGACTCGTATGCGAAAAGTCCGTGCGTCTGCTCGCCGTGATCGCC
Source organism: Thermoanaerobaculia bacterium (assembly GCA_036383875.1). Taxonomy (GTDB): domain Bacteria; phylum Acidobacteriota; class Thermoanaerobaculia; order Gp7-AA8; family Gp7-AA8; genus QHVT01. Next base: position 349 of record DASVNL010000003.1, on the reverse strand, counting down.
GAGCGCCTCGCCGTGATCGCTGGTGATGATCACCACGGTGTTGGGACGCACCTCGAGAATCGGCGAGAGAAAGCGCGAGAGCTGATCGTCGACGTACGCGATCTCGCCGAGATACGGAGCATCGCGATATTGCTCGCGGAAGGGAGAGGGAGCGTCGTATGGCGCGTGCGGATCGTACAGATGCACCCAGAGAAACTTCTTTCCCTGTGCCGTTTCGTACCAGTTCCGCGCGGACGACAACGTCTCTTCGGCGGGACGTTCCTGAATGACGAAGTCGAGCGGATTCGCGGCTTCGCGATACTTGTCGTCGTAAACATCAAAGCCCGCGTTCAAGCCAAAGCGCGAGTCG
>DASVNL010000002.1:0-10236 GCA_036383875.1 Thermoanaerobaculia bacterium | reverse complement strand
ACTCCTGCCGCTGCCGCGCTGGGAGATCTTCCAGCCGGGCGAATACTTCCGCGCGTTCGAGCGCGGCGGCGCGGCGAACAACACGTTCCCGCCGGAGATCGGCAACCCGAGTCCGAACGATGAAGCCGGACGTCCCGACATCCGCCTCGGCAATCGCGGACGCGGCACCGGCTCGCGCATCTCGCCCGCACTCATCAATCTGCACAAGACGCGGCTCAACGATCCGCATCTGTCGTTCCTCGGCACCAACGATCATCCCGGCGACTATCGCTCGTCCGGATGCACCGCCTGCCACGTCGTCTACGCGAACGATCGCGATCCGCTCCACTCCGGACCATGGGCCGCTGCGGGACACACCGGCTTCTCGCGCACGAACGACCCGTCGATTCCGAAAAACGAGAAGGGTCATCCGATCCGTCATCAACTCACGCGTGCGGTGCCGACGAGCCAATGCATGTCGTGTCACATGCATCAGCCCAACTCCTTCGTCAACACGTACCTCGGCTACACGATGTGGGACTACGAGTCCGACGCGGAGTTGCTGTGGCCGAAGGAACAGCGCAAGCCGGCCGAAGCCGAAAAGCGCGCGAGCCTCGCGCACAATCCCGAAGGCGCGGCGCCGCGCGGACTCTGGACCAGCATCGATTTTCTCGAGCGCGTCTCGAGTCTCAATCCACAGGCGAAGCACACGCAGTTCGCCGACTATCACGGCCACGGCTGGAACTTCATGGCCGTCTTCAAAAAAGATCGCAAAGGCAATCTCCTCGATGCCGACGATCGCGTCGTCTCGTTCGACGACCCCGAGAAATTCAAAAAGGCCGTGCATCTCCGCGACATCCATCTCGAGCGCGGCATGCATTGCGTCGACTGTCACTTCTCGCAGGACGAGCACGGCAACGGCCAGCTCTACGGCGAATACGGCAGCACGATCGAGATCGAGTGTCAGGACTGCCACGGCACGACCAGCGCGTACACGAACCTGCGCACGTCCGGACCTGCGGCGCCGAGCGGCGGCAACGATCTGCGCATGGGCACGACGCCGTTCGGACAGCGCCGCTTCGCGTGGGTGAACGGCGTTCTGAAGCAACGCTCGATGGTCAATCGCGACATGGAGTGGGACGTGATTCAGGTCAAAGATTCGATCACGCCCGGCAACGCGCGCTTCAACGCGCGCGCGCAATACGCGAAGACGATTCAGAACAGCAGCGGCGGCGTCGCGCACAGCGACGCGAAGATGACCTGCTACGCGTGTCATACATCGTGGATGACGTCGTGTTCGGGCTGTCATTTGCCGCAGGAACAGAACGTCGCCAGTCCGACGCAGCACTACGACGGCACCGTGACGCGCAACTACGCGTCGTACAACCCACAGGTCATCCGCACCGACGCGTTCATGCTCGGCGTGAATGGCACGAACAAAGGGAAGAAGATCGCGCCCGTGCGCTCGTCGAGTGCGCTCGTCATCAGCTCGACGAATCAGCAGCGCCAGCGCATCTACATTCAACAACCGCCGATCTCCGCGCCCGGCTTCAGCAGCCAGGCGTTCAATCCGCACGTGCCGCACACCGTGCGTGCGCGCGAAACGCAGTCGTGCGGCAGTTGTCACGTCAGCGAGGCGAATGACAACAACGCGTGGATGGCGCAACTGCTGTTGCAGGGGACGAACTTCGTCAACTTCATCGGACGCTACGCGTGGGTCGCGACGGGGAAGGACGGTTTCGAGGCGGTCGCGGTGACGGAGTGGGACGAGCCGCAGACCGTGATCGGCTCGTCGCTGCAGAAGATCGTCTATCCCGACGACTACCGCGCGCACGAGGCGCGCAAGCAGGAGCTCGAGACCGCGCATCACCATCACGCACACGACGCACGCAGCATCCAGGTGCGCGGCGAGTACGCATTCGTCGCGAACGGCGAGGGAGGCTTCGAGGTGTTCGACGTCGCGAACGTCGACAACAAAGACTTCTCCGAGAAGATCGTCAGCGCGCCGGTGTCGCCTTTTGGCCAGCGCACGTTCGTCAAGTCGCGATTCGCGGCGGCCGTCGCATTGCCGACGACGATGCCCGTCGATCCGACGCGCAAGACCGGCACGATTCCGGAGAATCAGGAACAGCCGTTTCATCCGCTCTATCGCTACGCGTACATCGCTGATCGCGAAGAGGGACTGATCGTCGTCGACGTGACCACGCTGACGGATGGGAACCCATCCAACAACTTCCTCACGCGTGCGCTCACGTGGAATCCCGAACAGACGCAGTGGATCCCGCAGCCGGATGGCGAGCCGATGCGACGCTGGCGCAATCTCCTGAACGGCGCAAACACGATCACCGTCGCCGGACGCTGGCTGCTCATCGGCGCCGATCCCGGCCTCGTCATCGCCGACATCGACGATCCTCTGCATCCGCGCGTCGTCTCGCTCGTCGAAGGAATCCACAAGCCGACCGGCATCGCCGTGCAGTTCCGCTACGCGTTCGTCACCGACTCGAGCGGCCTGCACACGATCGACATCACCGATCCCGCGAAGCCGCGCATGGCCGCGAGCGTCGCGATCGCGGACGCGCGCAATGTCTACGTCGCACGCACGTACGCGTACGTTGCGGGCGGCAAGGAAGGCGTCGTGATCGTCGACGTCGAGAAGCCGGAGCAGCCGTTCATCGATCAGGTCTTCCACGACGATCTGCACGACGTGAACGACGTGAAAGTCGCGGCGACGAACGCCAGCATCTTCGCCTACGTCGCGGACGGCGAGCATGGTCTGAAGATCCTGCAACTCACGTCGCCGGAGTGGACGCCCGCATACGCGGGATTCAGTCCGCGACCATCGCCGCGCCTCATCGCCAAACGCCACACGCACGGACCGGCGCTCGCGATCTCGAAGGGACTCGATCGCGATCGCGCCGTCGACGAGAGCGGCTATCAGGTGTCGATCTTCAATCGCATCGGCTCACGTCCGATGACGCTGCAGGAAATGCAGCGCCTCTACCTTCGCAACGGACAGCTCTACACGGTGAGAGAAACGAAATGAAACGCATTGCGCTCGTGCTGGTTCTCGCCGCAGCCACGCTGCTTGCCCAACAACCCGCGACTCCGCCGCCCACGCCGCCGCAAGCCCAGGAGCCCGCACCCGCGCCGCCTGGACACTACGTCGGCGTCGCGTCGTGCGTGAACTCGGGATGCCACGGCTCGACGGAGCCGCTCGATTCGTCGCCGGTGCTGCAGAACGAGTACTACACGTGGCTGAACAACGATCGCCACGCCGGCGCGTACAACGTGCTGTTCAGCGATCGCTCCGCGCGCATCGTGCGCAACATGCGTTTGAAGAAACGCGCGTACGAAGAAACGCTCTGCCTCGACTGCCACACGTCGAACATCCCCACGACCGCGGTCTCTGGCGCAGTCGACGTCGAAGACGGCATCCAGTGCGAGATCTGCCACGGACCCGCGTCGGGCTGGCGCGCCGAGCACACCGAAGAAGGGTGGACGCACGAGCAGAGCGTCGCGCGCGGCATGATCGATCTGCGCCACATCGAACAGCGTGCGCAGGTGTGCGTCGCGTGTCACACAGGCAACGGGAAGAAAGAAGTCGATCACGAGCTGATCGCGTCGGGACATCCGATCCTCGCGTTCGAGCTCGACAACTACACCGAGTCGATGCCGCCGCACTGGACGCCGAACCGCGACACGCACGGCCCGCGCGCGTGGGCGGTAGGGCAGGTCGTGAAGTTCACGCAGTCGCTCGACAACACCGCCCGTCACGCGCGTGGCGACGAGTATCCCGAGTTCTCCGACATGAGCTGCTACAACTGCCACCACGAGCTGAAAAACAGCGCGGCGCGGCAGCAGCGCGGCTGGCCCGATCGCGCCGGATTGCCCGCGTGGTCGCCGCAGCATTGGGCCGTGTTGCGACTGATCATCGGACGCGTCTCACCGCAGGCGAAGAGCGAGCTCGATCCGATCGTCGCGCAACTCGCGCGCGGCGTCGCGCGAATGAACGATCCGAACGGCGTCGCCGCGAATGCGGAGCGCGCGCGTCGCATCGTCGCGCCGCTCGCATCGAAAGTCGACGCGCAACGCTGGAACGAATCGGACGTCCGCGCGCTGATGGGCGCGGTCATCGACGATCCGCTCGTCACGACGGACGTGCATTCGGCCGAGCAGGCCGCGCTCGCGTTGCAGAGTCTCGCGAGCGTGCTCACGCGACGCAATCCGAGGATGCTGCGCGGTCCGATGATCCAGTCGATCGACGACCTGTTCGAGGAAGTGAAGTCGCGCGACGACTACGATCCCGCACGATTCGCGGAGAAGCTTGCGTCGGTCAAGCGGACTCTGTAGCTTCATCGCATGTTCGACGCATACATCAGCGAGATCCGTCTGTTCGGACAGGAGCAACTGCCTCCGCACTGGCTGCCGTGCGACGGCCGCTTGTTGAACATCAGGGATGCGCAGGCGCTGTACGCGTGCATCGGCAACATGTACGGCGGCGACGGCACGACGACGTTCGCGCTGCCCGATCTGCGCGGCCGCGTGCCGCTGGGCGTCAACTGGCAGATCCGGATCGGCGAACAACTGGCGCTCGTCAGCGAACGCAATGAGGAATCCCTCGGCACGCGCGCGGTGACGTTCGCCATCGCGACCCAGGGCATGTTTCCGTCCGAGCGATAAGGAGTCGCGTCATGCCTGTCGGTGAGATTCGAATGGTGGCTTTCGACTTTGCGCCTCCGGGCTTCGTGCCCTGCGACGGACGCATGCTCGACGTGAACCGTGATCGCGCGCTCTTCGACGCGATCGGCAAGCAGTACGGCGGCGACGGCAGAACGACATTCGCCGTTCCCGATCTGCGCGATCGCGCAGCCGTGCATCACGGCAACGGAGTGGCCCGCGGCGCGACGGGCTCGCTGGCGATGGATCGCTTCGCGGGGGACAAGGACTCCGCGGGCTCGATCCATCTCAACTTCCTCATCACCGCGGTCGATCCGCAGTGGCCGGACCCGGTCCTCGGCGAGATCCGCCTCTTCGCCGGCACCGCTCACGGCCAGGGCTACGAGCTCTGCGACGGACGGCAGCTCAGCGTGATGTCGAACACCGCGTTGTATTCGCTGCTCGGCGACAAGTTTGCCCGGGACGGCGAACGCGATTACAACCTCTTCCGCTTTCCGCTGCTCACGGGCCGCACCGCGTCGCACGGCCCGGCCGATCGCGGCAAGATCCGCGGCAAGGGCGACTATCGCAAGGACACCGGAAAGGTCACGCACCTGGCGATGTCGTACTTCATCTGCGCCAAGGGCGGGATGTATCCGCAGCGTCCGGACTGACGCGCGGGCTATGATCCGGCGCGATGTCCATTGCGTCGTTCCTGCTGGCGCTGATTGCGATCTTCGTCGCAGCGAAACTCTTCGGCGAGATCGCGGAACGTCTCGGCCAGCCCGCAGTTCTCGGTGAGCTCGTCGGTGGCGTGATCGTCGGCGTCTCCGGCCTGCATCTCGTCGATCCGCACGACGTCACGATTCATCTGCTCTCCGAGCTCGGCGTCATCCTTCTGCTGTTCCTCATCGGACTCGAGACCGATCTGCGCAAGCTGATGCAGGTCGGCGGCTCCGCGAGTGCGGTCGCAGTCGTCGGCGTCGCGCTGCCGCTCATCGGCGGATTCCTCTTCGGCGAGTTCCTCGGCTACACGACGATGGTCTCGTTGTTCCTCGGCGCATCGCTTACCGCGACATCCGTCGGCATCACCGCGCGCGTCCTCTCCGACCTCGGCCACCTCCAGGACGACGAATCGCAAGTCATCCTCGGCGCCGCCGTCGTCGACGACATCATCGGCCTCGTGCTGCTCATGCTCGTCGGCACGCTTGCGCAAGGCGGCGAGCTCACGGTGCTCGGCGTGAGTCGCATCGTGCTCACCGCGTTCGGATTCGTCGTCCTCGCGATCGTCATCGGCTCGCAACTCGCGCCGCGGCTCATTCGCGCGATCGATCGCATCGAGATGCATCGCGGCCTCTTCTTCTCCTCGATCGTCTTCGCATTCACCCTCGCGCTCGTCGCGCAGAAAGTCGGCTCCGCCGTGATCATCGGCGCGTTTGCCGCGGGACTCGTGCTCGCGCGCACGCATCGCGGCAAGGAGATCGAGCGCGAAGTCCACGACGTCGCGCAGTTCTTCATCCCGATCTTCTTCGTCGTTGTTGGCGCGGCCGTCGATCTGCGCAGCATCAATCCGTTCGATCCCGCCGCGCGTCCGTTCCTGTTGATCGGCCTGGGACTCACCGCGATCGGCATCGCGGGCAAAGTCGCGGCTGGTTACGTGGTCTGGAAGAAAGGCTTGAACCGGACCGTGATTGGCGTGGGGATGATCCCGCGCGGCGAGGTCGGTCTGATCTTCGCAACGATTGGACTCTCGTCGAAACTCATCAGCGGCGGCCTGTACAGCGCGGTCGCGTTGATGGTCATGCTGACGACGTTCATCACGCCGCCACTGCTGCGGCGATTGCTCGTGCAGGGCACGGCGACGAAGTTCGAAGGGGGAGCGGCCGAACACGTGATGGACGCGCCGATGGACAAGGAGTAAGCGATGGGCGACTCAGGCTGGATCCGCGGATTTCACGGCGTCCGCTATCAGGTGAAGGACGTCGCGCGATCGATCGACTTCTACACGCAACACCTCGGCTTCAAGCTGGAGCACAAACAACTGCCCGCGTTTGCGGCGCTCTCGCTCGACGGATTGCCGCTGCTGCTCAGCGGTCCGGGCGCATCGGGTTCGCGTCCGCTGCCGAATGGCGAGACGCAGGAGCCGGGCGGCTGGACGCGCATCGTCTTGCGCGTCGACGATCTGCCGTCGTGCATCGAGGCGTTCAAGAAAGCAGGACTGCAGTTCCGCAATGAGATGGAGGCCGGGCCGGGAGGGAAGCAGGTGCAACTCCTCGATCCCGACGGCAATCCGATCGAGCTGTTCGAGCCCGGCGCGCGCTAGTCGCGATTCGGGCAACGCTGTTGCACTTTTGCGCTTCATGTACAAGCGCAGCCTTTCAACCGCAGCAGTCGCGCTCGTTGCGCTGCTCGCATTCAGTTGCGGGTCAGCCGGCGGCGGCGGCAATTTCAATCTCATCTCGATCGAAGAAGAGTGGCAGCTCGGACAGCAGCTCTCGCAGGACGTCGCAAAGCAGGTCCGCTTCAATAACGACCCGGCGGTGAACGCGTACGTCCGGCAGCTCGGCCAGAAGATCGTGTCCGCGTCGCCCGCGCCGTTCAATCAACTGCCGTGGGAGTTTCACGTCGTCGAAGATCCGTCGATGAACGCGTTCGCGATTCCGGGTGGACACGTTTACGTGAACACCGGCCTGATCGCCAACGCCAACACGGCGTCGGAGCTCGCGGGCGTCATGGCGCATGAGATCAGTCACGTGACCGCGCGTCACACGACCGAGCAGATCTCGCGTCAATACGGACTGAGCGTGCTGGCCAGCGTCGTTCTCGGGCAGAACCCCGGCGCGATGCAGCAGATCGCCGCGCAGATCGTGGCCGGCGGCGCGCTCGCGCGATTCAGCCGCGACGCCGAACGCGAGGCCGACGAGCTCGGCATCCAGGCAATGGCCCGCGCCGGATACGATCCGCGCGGCATGGCCTCGATGTTCCGCGAGCTGCTCGAGCACAGCAAGAGCAGCCCCGGCCGCGTCGAACAGTTCTTCGCGACCCATCCGACGACGGAAGACCGCATCCGCGACGCCGAGAATCGCGCGGCGCAGTTGAACGCGGCGAACACCGTCACGGATGAACCGTCGTTCCAGGATGCGCGCCGGCGCGTGACCTGAATCCTCGGTAGCGGAAGCGAACGAATCGGCGGGTTGTTCGTCTCACACGAATGATCCGCCGTCTCGTTCTGGTCCTGATGCTGGCAGTTCCCGCACTCGCGTCGAGCCGCTACGTCAGCGACCGGCAGGGCGCGCCGATCGCGTGGCAGCCGTGGTCCAGCGCGACGCTTCAGCGCGCCGTGCGCGAGAACCGGCCCATCTTCCTCTCCGTCTGCTACGCCGCCTCGAACGAGTGCTATCGCATGCATCGCGAGGCCTTCCTCATCGGCGAGACCGCGGAGACGATGAACGCGTACTACGTCCCGGTGCTCCTCGACCGCATCGAACACCCCGAAATCGCGGAGTCGTATCAGACGCTGCTCCGCTCGATGGCCGGCAAGAGCGGCTATCCCGCGCACTTCATCCTCACACCGGCGCTCGAACCATTCGCAGCGGCCGGATATCTCGAGGCCGGCGAGTTGAGCCGCATGCTCATCATCAATGCAAACCGCTGGGCGAAGGAGCGTGCGCAAGTCACGGCTGAAGCGAAAGCGAATGTCGAGAAGGCGCGAGAGCTTGGCGAGAAGCGCGCGCCGTCGCCCGTCGACGACAAGACCATCGAAGCCGTCATCGACGACATCGCCAAACGCTACGACGCCACCAACGGAGACTTCGACGCCGTCGCGCCGCGTCGTCCGCATCCGATGATCGTCTCGTTTCTCCTTCGCTACGCGGCGCGCACGAAACACGAAGGCATTCGCGGCGTCGCGATCGACACGCTGCGCAAGCTCGCAGTCGCACCGGTGCGCGATCAACTCGGCGGCGGCTTTCATCGCGCGACGCACGACGTCGCGTGGCGCGAGCCGTACTTCGAGAAGCTGCTGCCCGATCAGGCGCTGCTGGCGCTCGCGTACATCGACGCCGCGCAGATCACGAACGATCCGGAGCTCGCATACGTCGCACGCACGACGCTCGACTACGTCGCGAGCGATCTGCGCAACGCGCGCGGCGGGAACTTCGATTCGGCGCAGGACGCGTACAACCTCGTGCCCAACCAAGGTCCTGAAGCCGTGAACGGCGACTTCTATTTGTGGACCACGGACGAGATCACGCGACTCGTCGGACGCGACGACGCGGGCAAGATCTTTCGCGTCTACGGCATCCGCGACGACAAGAAAAACCTCCCGGTCCTGCAGGACCCGCGCTTCTTCGGCGAGACGTACGACGAGCTCGCGGGGCCGCTCGCGAAGATGCTCAGCGTTCGGCAGAAACGTCCGGAACCGTTCCGCGAATTCACGGGAGTCGCGGGGTGGAACGGCCTGATGATCTCCGCGTTCGCGCGAGGCTCGGCCGCATTCGACAACGGCCAATACCTCGACGGCGCGCGCTCCGCTGCGATCGCACTCACGTCGAAGCTGTGGAACGCACCGAAGAAAACGCTCTCTCGCACCGACATCACCAGTGGACCGCAGATCGATGCACTGGCCGAAGACTACGCGTTCGTCGTGCAGGGCCTGCTCGATCTCTTCGACGTGTCGTACGAAACGAAGTGGCTCGACCTCGCGATCGCCATGCAGCGTCGCCAGGACGAGTTGTTCTGGGATGCGAGCCTCGGCCGCTACGCAACCGGCTCGAGCGTCCCCGCATCGCTGCGTGGATTGCTCAACGAAGCCGACGACGAAACGCCGTCGCTGAACGCCGTGTCAGCCGTGAACGTCATGCGACTCGCAGCGCTCAACGGCGACGCCACATGGCGCGCCCGACCCGCAACGATCTTCGAGTCCCTCGGCGGTCGCTTGCGCACGAACGGCGGTGACTCCGCACAACTCGCGGCCGCATACGAGATGTCGCTCATCACGCCGCAAGTCGTCATCGTGACGGGCGACTCGCGCAAAAAAGAAACCGGCGACGCACTCCGCACGATCCACGCGCGCTGGCAACCGATGCGCGCCGTTGTTTTTCTCCCTGTGAAAGGCACCGCCCGCGAGCTCGTCACCCGCGCCCTCCCATTCACCGCTGCGCTGACGTCCGACCCCGAGCAAGTGATCACGTACGTCTGCACGAAAGGCGAGTGTCGCAAACAGTAGTTGTCGGTTGTCGGTTGTCGGGAGCACAGCGAACACGGGCCTTTCTCGTTCCCCGACAACCGACAACTGACAACCGACAACCGCTACCCACTACAATCCCTCCATGCGCCCGGCCAACGCCGTCGTTGCCGTAGTCGATGACGAAGACAACATCCGCGAGACCGTCGCGTTCGCGCTAAGGCGCGAGGGCTATCCCGTCGAGCTCTATGCAAACGGACGGGAGGCGTGGCGCGCGTTTCAGCAGAAACTGCCCGGCCTCGTGATCCTCGACATCATCATGCCGGAGATGGACGGCCTCGAGCTCTGTCGCAAAGTCCGCGCGATGTCCGAGACCACGCCTATCATCTTCCTCACCTCGCGCGACGAAGAGCTCG
>DASVNL010000001.1:0-24017 GCA_036383875.1 Thermoanaerobaculia bacterium | reverse complement strand
TCGTCGACTACAGCGGCCCGGTGCTGTCGCTCTCGCAGCTCACGAAAGAAGACTTGTACGTGCTGCTCGCGAACATCCGCAACGTCTACGCGTCGGGCGATCCGTCGAAGCATCTCGTGCCCGATGACGCGCTCGAAGCGTTCATGCATCACTGCTCGACGCGCATCGGCGACGCGTACTTCCGCACGCCGCGCAACACCGTCACCGCATTCGTCAGTCTGCTCTCCGTGCTCGAACAAAATGCCGACGCCAACTGGCGCGACCTCCTCGGCGCCGTGAGCATCGCGGCCGATCGCAATCCCGATCTCGACGGCGGCGACATCGACGACGATCCGCCGGCCGCGAGCGCGCCCGCGCCGGAGAAGGACGATGACGACCTTGCCTCCTTCCGGATCTGAAGGCTCGTCGTCGTTCGAGTTGCTGCACGAGGACGTGCGCCGCTGGATCTGGGAGCAGCGGTGGGCCGAGTTGCGCGATGTGCAGGAGACCGCGATCCGCACGATTCTGCGCGGTGATGACGACGTGATCATCACCGCCGCGACCGCGGCCGGAAAAACCGAAGCCGCGTTTCTGCCGATCTGTTCGACGCTCGTCGATGACGACGCAACGGCGGGCGTGCAGGCGTTGTACGTCGGCCCGCTCAAGGCGTTGATCAACGATCAGTGGCGGCGGCTCGATGGCCTCTGCGACTCGCTCGAGATTCCGGTGCATCGCTGGCATGGCGACGTCACCGCGGGTGCGCGGCAGAAACTGATTCGCAATCCGTCGGGCATTCTGCTGATCACGCCCGAATCACTCGAAGCGTTCTTCGTGCGTCGCGGCGGCGACGTCGCGCGCATCTTCGCGGGACTGCGCTACGTCGTCATCGACGAGCTGCACGCGTTCATCGGCACGGAGCGCGGCATGCAACTGCAATCGCTGCTGCATCGCATCGAACGCGTCCTGCATCGCCGCGTGCGCCGCATCGGTCTCAGCGCCACCCTCGGCGACATGAACATCGCCGCCGATTTTCTCCGCCCGCCGAATCGTCGCGCTTCCGCGCCGGTCGTCGTGAATTCGGACGAGGCGGGGAGTGGCGTGAAGCTGAAGCTGTACGGATTTCGCGAGCCGCTTCACGAGGGCGAGAGCTCGGAGACCGACGAAGCGGACGAGACGTCGCAGACGATCGCGCAGCATTTGTTCCGCACGTTGCGCGGCGCGAACAACCTCGTGTTCGCGAACGCGCGCAGTCGCGTCGAGCTCTACACCGATTTGCTCAGTCGCATGTGTGAGTCGTCGAAGTTCCCGCAAGAGTTCTTCGCGCATCACGGAAGTCTCTCGCGCGAGTTGCGTACGAACGTCGAAGAGGAGCTGAAGCGCGGCGACAAGCCATTGACCGTGATCTGCACGAGCACGCTGGAGATGGGCATCGACATCGGCGCGGTGACGAGCGTCGCGCAGATTGGCGCGCCGCCGAACGTTGCCTCGCTGCGACAACGCCTCGGACGCTCGGGACGTCGCGGCGAGCCGGCCGTGCTGCGCGTCTACATTCAGGAAGCGTCGATCAAAGACGGCTCGTCGCCGCAGGACGCGATTCGCGCCGACCTCGTCGAGACCATCGCGATGCTCAACCTCATGCTCGCGAAGTGGGTCGAGCCGCCGCTCGCAGAGATGGTGCACGGCTCGACGCTCGTGCAGCAGATCCTCTCGCTCATCGCGCAGTACGGCGGCATCACCGCGGCCGATGCGTACGCGCTGCTGTGCGAGAGCGGGCCGTTTCAACACGTGCCGCGTCCGATGTTCGCCGGACTGCTGCGCAGTCTCGCCGCGCACGACCTCATCACGCAGATGAAAGACGGCCTGCTGATTCACGGCGTCGAGGGCGAGAAGCGCGTCAATCACTACGACTTCTACACGGCCTTCATCACGCCCGACGAATACCGGCTCGTCAGCGGCGGCCGCAATCTGGGCTCGCTGCCGATCGTCGTGCCGATCGCAGAAGGATCGTTCCTGATTTTCGCGGGACGACGCTGGCGAGTCGTGAGTGTCGATCACGAGCGCCGCGTGCTCGATCTCGTTCCCGCCGCCGGCGGTCGCGTGCCGACGTTCATGAACGGCGCCCGCGGCGACGTGCACGATCGCGTGCGTCGCGAAATGCTCAGCGTCTACACGTCCGCCGACACGCCGTCGTATCTCGACAAAGTCGCCGCCGATCTGCTGCACGAAGGGCGCGAGAACTTTCGGCGACTGCAACTCGATCGCACGAACTTCATCGCGTGCGGCGACGGCGCCGCGTACTTTCCGTGGAACGGCAGCCTCGCGATGAACACGCTCACGCTGCAACTCGCCGCGATGAAGGTGAGTGTCTCCCAGGAAGGTCCGGCGCTGGTCGCGGAGAGGTTGCCGGTGGACGCGCTGCGCGACGCAGTGCTTGCGTGCGAAGCCGTCCGTCCCGTCGACACGGTCGCACTCGCGACGGGAGTCGAGACCGCGGTCGAAGAGAAATGGGACGACGTACTCGATCCCGTGACGCTCGCCGCGTCGTATGCGAGTCGCAAGCTGGTGAAGAATCCAACGCCTTCGATCGCCATCTCGAAAACGCATAGCGGCCATCCATTAATTGATCTGGACGCATAGCTCCGCGCGACTCGATACTGCGGCGCAGTGAATGCCGCTGATACCGCGTGGATGCTGGTTTCCACCGCGCTCGTGTTGATGATGACGCCCGCCCTCGGGTTCTTCTACGCGGGGATGGTGCGTTCGAAGAATGCGCTGAACACGCTGATGATGTCGTTCGTGCCGCTCGGCTTCGTCGGCATGGCGTGGGCGCTCCTTGGCTACTCACTGAGCTTCGCGCCCGGTTCGAAATGGATCGGCGGATTCGGGTTCGCGGCGCTGCACGGCGTCGGACTGAGCGCGCAGGGCTCGATTCCTCACGTGCTGTTCATGGCCTATCAGGGCACGTTCGCAATCATCACCGCCGCTCTCATCTCCGGCGCGATCGTCGAGCGCATGCGCTTCGTGCCGTACCTCGCGTTCGTCACGCTCTGGTCGCTGTGCGTCTACGCGCCGGTCGCGCATTGGGTGTGGGGCGGCGGCTGGCTCGCGACGATGGGCGCGCTCGACTTCGCGGGCGGCACCGTCGTGCACATCAACGCCGCGGTCGCGGCGCTCGTCGTCTCGATCGTCGTCGGTCCGCGCAACGACTACGGCCGTCAGGCGCTCGTTCCGCAAAACGTTCCGTTCACGCTGCTCGGCGCGGGATTGCTGTGGCTCGGCTGGTTCGGATTCAACGGTGGCAGCGCACTCGCGGCGAACGCATCGGCCGCGCTCGCGTTCACGAACACGATGTTCGCGCCGATCGCGACGTTGTGCGCGTGGACGCTGCTCGATCTGCTGCGCACCGGCAAGGCGACCGCGATCGGCGCGGCGACCGGCATCGTCGTCGGGCTCGTCGCGATCACGCCGGCCGCGGGCTACGTCAGTCCGGTCTCCGCGATTCTGATCGGCGCCATCGCCGCGTTCCCCTCGTACTTCGCGCTGCTGTGGCGTGCACGCACGCGACTCGATGACTCGCTCGACGTCCTCTCCGCGCACGGCGCGGGCGGCATCGCGGGCGCGTTGCTCACTGGTGTCTTCGCACAGAAAGCGTGGAGCGGGGGCGCGAGCGGATTGCTCGATGGCAACGCGAAGCAACTCGGCATTCAAGCCGCCGCAGTCATCGCGAGCGTAATCTTCAGCGGTGCGATCACGTTTGTGCTGCTCAAGCTCATCGCACTCGTGACGCCGTTGCGCGCCGCGGTGCGCGATGAAGGAATCGGTCTCGACGTCACGCAGCACGGCGAAGAGGCATACAGCCGAGGCGAAGGCGCGATTCTGATTCTGCCGGAGGCGACGCGCTCATGAAGCTCATCGTTGCGATCGTCCGGCCCGAGAAACTGAACGCGGTGCTCGAGTCGCTGTATCACGCCGAGGTGCGCGGGCTGAGCATCAGCCGCATCGAGGGCCACGGCGGAGAAGTCGAGCAGGTACAGACGTACCGAGGTACCTCGGTGAAGGTGGGGCTGACGGAGAAGGTCCGGTTGGAGATTGGCGTCTCCGATCACTTCGTCGAAACCACCGTCAACGCCATCCTCGCGTCCGCGCGCACGGGCGAAGTCGGCGACGGCAAAGTCTTCGTGCTGCCCGTCGAGAAAGTGTTCCGCATCCGCACCGGCGAAGAAGACCAGCAGGCTGTCACGCCGATCACCACCACCGGAGACTGAATGTCGATCATGATTGCCCCGCCGCCGGCGCGACTCTCGCGGCGCGCTCTTTCCACGCCCGAGCCGCTCGTCCGCGCGTTCGCGCGCCGCGTCCAGCAGGAAGGCGCGCTCGATCTCACGCAGGGCGACTACAAGAACGCCGACTTTGCGCCGCATCCCGAAGTCGTGCGCGCCGCGCAGCGCATCACGCGCAACACCGTGCACAGCTACGGCGCGGCCGTCGGACGGCTCGACGTGCGCAGCGAGATCGCGGAGCTCGTGAATCGCGACGGGCGTCGCGACTATCCCGGCACGAGCGTCAACTTCCTGCCCGACGAAGTGATCTTCACACCCGGCACGCGCAGCGGACTGGCGATGATTCTCGAAGTGCTCGGCGAAGACGGCAGCGGCGTCGTCGTCCCGCGTCCGAGCTGGGAGTACGACTGGTTCGTCGAGCGCGCGGGCAAGCGCGTCGTCGAGTTGCCGATGACCGCGCCCGGCTTCGAGCCCGATCCCGATGCGCTGCGCCGGCTGCTGTCGCGCGGCGGAATCTCGAGCATCATCCTCAACAATCCGCACAACCCGACGGGCCGCGTGTATCCGCGCGCGCTCGTCGAAGAACTGACGAGCATCGCCGTCGAGCATGGCGTGTACGTGTTGTACGACGCCGTGTATCAGCGCCTCGACTACGTCGATGCGTTCGTGAATCCGGCGTTCGCGAATCCGGAGTGGCGCAACTGGGTCGTGCTGCTCAGCGGACTCTCGAAGATGGACATGTTCGGCGCGTCGACTGGCGCGCGTGCGTGCTGGATGGTGCTGTCCGATCAGATTCGGGCGGAAGGCGTGCGTGCGCGCGAAGTCGTGGCGAATCTTTCGGCGTGGCTCGTCGCGACGCCGTCCACGCTCGCGCAGGACTGGGCGCTCGCGGCGTTGCAGAGTCCACTCGCGGGACTGCGACGTCCGTCGCCGCACATGCGCGCCCGCCGCGATTTCATGACCGACGCCGCCGACGCAATCGCACACCTCGGCGTCGAGCGCACCGACTTCGGCGGGACCTTCTACGCGCCGCTCGCGTTCCCCGGACTCGCGGGTGAGTCGTTCGATCGACTGCGTCACGGGCAATGGGAGCGCGCGGTCGTGCGGACATCGGAGGATGCGTTCGATCTGCTGCTCGCGGGTGGCGTCGGCGGGATTCCGTTCGCGGCGTTCGCGGGCAGTGACGCGACGCGATACGGAACGTGGCAGCGGCTCTCGTACGGATCGAAGGACGTCGGCGAGCTCGCGGTGTTCATGGAGCGCGTGCGCCAGTGCATCGAACGGCAAGGTCGCATCGGATCCGCGAGCGCGCCGCCTGTGCATCCGCTCGATGCGCTCACCGCGATTCGTGCGATTGCGCACGCTTCGCATCCGGCGTCGCCGCGAATCACGGGGACGAAGCATCCGGATTCGACGACGCATCGCGAAGAGCAGTTGCGGCTCGCGCAGCTTTCCGTTCCGCACGATGCGATCGATCGCGCGGAGCGCGTGCTGAAGCATCTCGAGTGGAACCCGCTCGTCGACGCGCAGCGCGAGTTCGACGAAACGCTCGCCGATCTCCTCGGGCCGTGCAACGAAGTGCTGCTCGACTTCGAAGGGCGGCAGATCAGTCCCGAGTGGCTCGACCTGCCGGAGCGTGTCGTGCTGGCGTTGTTGCAGCAGGGCATCGTCGCGGGCGGCGATCGTCATCTGCTCGTGCGCGTCCCGAATCCGTACCTCGAGCAGGACGAGGAGAAAATCTCGAAGATCCTCGCGTCGATCGCGCGCGCAAACTTCATCTTCCACATCGCGTGCGATCGCCTCGGCATCACGCCGCAGCAGAACGCGATCTACGAAATCTCGATCCCGCAGATCAATTCGCGTGCGGGCATGGGCGCGATTCAGAAAATCGAGACGTTGTACGGCGAGGCGATCGACCTCATCTTTCGCAACGATGCGTTCCTCGCGGCGCGCATTCCAGAGTCGCAGCGCGCGCGATTGAGCGCGATCGTGAAGCGCGTGCGCTTCGTGCCTCTCGTCGAGAACGTCGGCGCGCTCGCGCACTTGCCGGAGTTGCTCGAGTCCTTGCCGCGCGATGCGTCCGATCCGATCGTGCGCGTGTTCGTCGCGATGTCCGACACGGCGGAGCAGAGCGGCAAGATCGCGACGGACGTCGCGTACACGCTGGCCATCGCGTCGCGCGACGAAGCCGAGCGCCGCCTCGGCGCGCGCGTCACGTTCCTCATCGGCGCGGGACGCGCGGGATTCCGCGGCGGCTTCGATCCCGCGCATCCCGGCGTGATCAAGCAGTTCTCGCGCGCGGACGGCGTGACGTTGCAAGGCATCCGCGCGGATGCGCCGGAGCTCGCCGAAGAGCTCGCGGAACAATTGCGCGCGAGTCACGCGGCGCACGTCACGTTGTCGCACGCCGATCGCGAGACGTTGCTCGAGTTGCTGCACAAAGGCGTCGAAGCGCACACGGCGACGCTCCTGCGCATCGCGCCGCTCGTCGCGCCGTTCAACGCGCTCGTGCCGCAGACGCGTGTGCGCATTCGCGCGACGGGCTCGGTCAATTACGGCCGTTCGATTCCGGAGTACCCGGAAGAGTGGGCGGGATTTCCCGACGCGCGCGATCTTCGCGACGCCTGGCCGGAAGGCGTCACGCTGCCGCGCGCGATCAACTTCAACCTCGGCTGCACGACGCTCGGATTGCCCGCAGTCGTGAGCGATCTCGCGGTGCTCGACAAGCGCGCGGCCGTCGTGCTCGATCGTCACGTGCCCGGCTATCGCGAGATCATCGCGAGCGAGCTGCCGTTCTTCGTGCGCGAGTCGGTCGCGTTGATCTTTGGACGATCACTCGCGGAGACGATCGAGCAGCGCACGAAACTCGCGGCGGGATCGTTGTGGGTCGACGGGCGCGTGCGCGAAGAGCTCGTCGCGCCGACTGCGTTGTTCGCGATGCTGTACCTGCGGCACATGGCTGAAGACAGCGACAGTTGGGATGAGACGAAGGAGCACGAGTCGACGGTGACGCGCGAGGAAGGACTCATTCGCGAGACCGGCACCGTCGACTTCGCGGCGCTGTGTCGCGAGCGTCCGAATCATCGCTGGCCCGTGTTGCAGACGATGCTCGATCACGACGACGCGCCGCGGTTGCTGCTCGCGCGCGAGCTGACGCTCGAAGAGAAGCGCGAGTGCGTCGACTTGCGCATCGAAGGATGGCTGCGCACGTTGCCGGATCCGCTGTCGCGCGACTTGCGCGCGCGATGGGCGCCGCTGCGTGAGCTCGGATCGGACGAGCTCACGCTGACGGCAATCGAAGCGATGATCGCGCTGGAACGGCTGCGCGGTGGCAAGGGAGCGTGAGCGCGGTCAGTCGCGTTCGCGCTCGCGTTCCTCCTCCGTCGCGCGCATCTGCGGAGTGAGTTTCCACTCCGCGAACGGGATTGTTTTCTTGAATACCTGAGGCTTCACGGCCGTGACGAAGTCCTGGGCCTGAAGCGTCATCGCGGGGTCGTAGATCACGGTTCCGAAATGCACGATGTTGTTCGGCGACTCGACCCACATCGGATGAAAGACGTGGCGGCCGTCGGAGCGGAGATATCCGTCGGCGGTTTGATAGTCGCCGTAGCTCCTCTTCAACACGGGCGGAAAACTGCGCGCGGCGTTGTTGACACGCGAGATTGCGAAATCGTTCTTCGAGTACTTGCCGTCGCCGGTGATGAGTCGCCCGCGAATCGTGATCGCGTTGGCGACGGTGTCGAAGTCGTACCAGTACAGGAGCACGGGACCGCCCGGGCTCGACGAAATCGCTTGCAGGTGAAAGGCGACGTCCTTCGTCGATTTCGTGGCCGGCGTGATCGGCTTCAACGCCTCGCTGAATTGTCCGGGCGTCGTCTCGAAGAAGATGCGAAAGCCGTGTCCCTGATTCGGAATCGTGGACGGCACGACGACGACCGTCTTGTTCGTGCCCGGCGTTTGCGCGAACACCGTGTGCGACCGGATGTTGGCGTTGATCGTGTTGTACGGCGCCGTATCTTTCCAATCGATGCCGGTGTAGTCGAAGGAGCCGCCATTGACGTCCGTGACGTTCGAGAACGTCCACGTGTTCCCCGATTTCGTGGCGCGGAAGAAGGCGTCGCTCCAGCCGCCGCCGATCGCGATCGACACGGGATCGAGCGGCACGATCTGCGTGCGCCAAGTGTTGATCGCGGGTGTCGGCAGGAGTGTCCACGGTTGCGCGCCCTGTGTGAACGCGACGAGCGTCTTGTCGAGGAATTTGCCGGTGAGATCGAATTTGCCCGGATTGGTCGAGAGCTCGCGGCCGACGCAGCGGAATGTCATGTAAAGACGATCGGTCATCGTGTGGGCCATGACGAGCTGGCCGTCGGAGCCGCCCATGTCGAAGACCGGGATGTCCGCGTCGCGCTCGACGACGCAGCTCCCGCCGCCGTCTCCGCTGTAATGCACGCTTCCGCATTTCGTGCAGATGCGCCAGAGCGTTTGTAGTGTGCTTGGCGGGGCCGTGGCCTGTTCGATCGGCAGTTGATACGTGGTTGCGCCGGCGCCGGCGTTGTGGGGTCGCACGAGCGGACAATGCGAGGCCCACTGATTCGGTCCGAAGAAGAAGAGGCCGCAGCGATTGCAGCGTTTCCATCCGCCCTGGGAGTCGCCGGTCGCTGGCTTACTGGTGAAGAGCTGCAGGTCGATTCCGGAGTCGGCGTGTTTGCCTTCCGTGATCGCGCAGACGTTGCCCTTCGCGCCGCGTTCGAAAATCCCGCCGCACTTGGAGCACTTCGTCCACTTCTTCGCGCTGGCCGCCGTCGTGCTCGTGAATTTCTTCACGTCATAGTGGCTACTGACGGTGAAGTCGTGCGACGCGCCGAGGGGACAGCCTTTGAGGGCTGTGCTTCCGTCGAACATCGTGTGGCACTTCGAACACCAGCGCCACTTCGCCGCACGTCCGGTCTTCGGCAAAGGCGGATCGCCGAACGGCATGAAGTATTCAGGGCTGCCCTGCGCGTCGTGCGTTTGTGATCCGCACGCCGTGTTTCGCGCCGACGTGCTGAAGACCGTCCCGCAGCGCTTGCAGACTTTGAACGTGGCCCTGGTCTCGAAATTCGGGATCGGCTGCGTGGCGAGCTCGTAGTTGTCGCTGCTGACGGAGTGCTCGCCGCCATTGCGTGGACAGACGGTCGGCTGCGACGGATCGTTGAGAAAGAGCTGCTGGCAGGCCTGGCACCAGGTGAAGCGATCGTCGCCGGTCGTCGAGAAATCGCGGAACGGAACGAGATAGTGCGTCTCGCCCGGGTCGTGAAAGTGGGTGAGCTGTCCCTGAGGAAATGCGCAGGAGCCGTCGCCGAGCGTGGCGGGGTCGAACTCCATGTCGGGCATGTACTGGAACGTCGTCCCGCAATCCGTCGAGCGCCAGACGAGCAGCACGCTCCGCGCTCCTGGTCCGAGGGTCGTGCGATGTGCGAAGTCGAACCACGACGGCGACGGATTGAGCGGTACTTCCGATCCCGCGCCGGTCAGGTAATAGACGTCGCCGTTCGACATCGAGACGAGATCGTGATCGCTGGTCAGGAATCGGTACTGCCCCGCATTCGGCAATGGCTCGAAGATCGAGGCGGTCGTCGTGGTCCCGTTGAGATCGCGATAAACGATGTTTCCGGGTTGTCCCGGCGCGACGTCGCTGGAGACGATGATGCGTCCCGCGGCGCATTGTGGATGTCCGGGGGCGACGATCGTCGATTGCCCTTCGGACGCTTCGATCGCGACCGTGCGATCGTCGAGGAAAGTGGTGGTCTGTGCGGAAAGGACAGTCGTTCCCCAAAGCAGAGCAAGGAGCGCTATGCGTTTCATGAATCCCTCCGAGGCGTAGTGACGCAAAAGCGCCGTTCGTTACAAAACGAACGGCGCTTCGGAGGGAACTGCTTTTGAAATCGCTTAGTCGACGATCTTGATTTTCACTTTGCCGCTCTTCTTCGTCTTGACGACGACCGTGCGGCCGACGGTGACTTCGCCGATCGTGGCGGGTTTCGGAGACGTGCCGCGGATGTCCGTGACGTTCGCGTCTTTCACGCGGATGCTCACCGATTTGCCGTTGGTGAAATTGAACGTCGTAAGGCCGTTTTCGCTCGTCGTCACCGACTGCAGCGTGCCGCGGACTTTGTCTGCCTTCGTTTCCTTCGCTTTGTCGGCGTCGTGCTTCTTTGCGGCGTTGCCCGACGTTCTCTGCGCGGCGGACATCGGCGTCGCTGCGATGACGCTGAGCAGGAGCGCGCCGACGAGGAACATCGAGGCGCCGCGGCGCATGAGCGTCCACATCGCGGCGGCGGTGGTCATGATGCCGAGGAGCAGCTTGCCGAAGAGACCGACGGCGGGAACCGGGACGGCCGGTGCGACGTCGCCGTCGTCGATGGTGACGACCGCGGTGCTCGGCGATCCGGCAGCGGCGCCGGTGAGCGTCACGGTGAACGTTTCATCCGGCTCGACGACGAAATCGTCGATCAGCGTGATCGTGATCGTCTGCGGTGTCGCGTCACCCGCGGGGAACGTGACGGTGCCGGCAGCGGTGGTGTAGTCGCCGGGAGGTGTGGCCGTACCCGGCGCGGTCGAGTAGTTGACGGTGAGCGGACCTTCCGTGCCGCCGGTGCGCGTCACGGTCAGCACCACCGACCCCGACTCTTCGGTCGCGGTAACCGCTGCCACCGAGAACTGCGCGGTGCCTGCAGGCGAGTCGTTGATCGTGACCGTCGCGTTCGTGTTCGCGCCGAGAGTCGCGCCCGCGCTGGGCGTGCTCAGCGTCGCCGTGAACGTCTCCGGCGCTTCGAGCGTGGTGTCGTCGAGGATCGGAACCGTGATCGTTTCGGAGAGATCGCCGGCCGCGAACGTCAGTGTGCCCGCGGTCGTCGTGTAGTCGTTGCCCGGACCTGCGGTCGCGGTGCCTGGATTCGTCGTGTAGGCCACGGTCGCGGGATCGGGACCGACGTCGCGCGTCACGGTGAGATTCACGCTGCCACCCGTTTCGTTGACGTTGTACACGGCCGGGTTGAATTGAATCGTGCCGCCGTTGATCTCGAGCGCGCCCATGTCCGCGCGTCCGCCGATGACGCGGGCCTGGCCGCGCTGATCGGTCGCTGGCGGCGGGACGAATGCGGGATCGGCCGCGTTGATGACCGTGCTGGCCGGACCGGGACGCTGCGTTTGCGTCGGGCCGCCGTTGTTGGCGAGCGGGCCGAGCTGCGGATCGCCGGTGAGATTGCCGCCGCCGTTGTTGATCGTCGCGGTGCCGGGCGTCTCGATCAGCGTGTAGCTGACGTCCAGTGCGCTGTTCGGTGTCGTTGCGACGTCGTCGACCGTGTTGTCGGCGATGATCGAGTTCGAGATCGTGAGCTCGCCGCTGTAGAGCGCGATGCCGCCGCCGTACGAGGACGTGTTGTTCGCGATCGTCACGAAGTTCAGCGAGTTGGTGTAGTACATCGCGTAGATGTAGATGCCGCCGCCGGGACCGAACGCGGCCTCGTTGCCGGAGATCGTGGAGTTCTCGATCGTGAGGCCGTGATCGGGGCTGTACAGCGCGAGGCCGCCGCCTGCAGCGGCCGTGTTGCCCGAGATCGTCGAGCCTTCGATCGTGAGATCGCCGCTGTCGAAACTGTAGAGATAGACGGCGCCGCCCATGAAGCCGGCGGTGTTGCCGCTGATGGTCGTGTTGCGAATGATGACCGGATTGTCGGGATCGTAAAAATAGATGCCGCCGCCCGAGGTGACCGCCTCGTTGCCGGAGATCACGCTGTCTTCGATCAGCAAGGTGTCGCCGGTGTCTTCGACGTAGATGCCGCCACCGTCGTCGCCCGAGGTGTTGCCGGTGATGGTCGTCTCGCGGATGGTGAGGGTCATGTTGAAGCCGTCGGCCCACAGACCGCCGCCGTCGCCCGACGCCGAGTTCTCGGTGATCGTCACGTTCTCGAGCGTGAGGTTCTCGTCGAAGTCGACGATGCCGCCGCCGATGTTGTCGTTGCCGCCGGTGACGGTGAGTCCCGCGATGCGGACGTCGATCGTCGCCGAGCTGTTGTAGAGGTAGAACACGCGCGACGCGTTGTTGCCGCTCACGCTGATCACCGATTCGCCCGGACCCTGAATGTCGACCGAGTCGTAGATCTCGAGCTGGCCGGTCGTCAGCGTGATCGTGCCGGTCAGACCGGCCTGGAACGTCACGACGTCTGCACCGGCGGTGCTGTTCGCGTCGATGATGGCCTGTCGCAGCGAGCCGGGACCGTTGTCGCCGAGCGTCGACACGGTGAACGTGGCGGCATTCGCGGCCGGAGCGGCGGCCAGCGCGGCGGCGCCGAGACCGAGGATTTTCGAGGTGGCGGAAGAGGCGGGGAGATTCTTGGAACTCGGACGGGGACGCTTCACACGCATCACATGATCCTCACTGCTCACTCGTTTCAACGGGGACGCTTGCTGAGACCGGTAGTATACGAGCCCACTCTATGAAGTTGGAAACCGAATTTGTCCGTTTACCCCTCACGTTCGACGCCGACAAGCTAGCCGAGGAGATCGCGCAGTTCGACGAGAGCGACTGGCGCCCGCACCCGCAGGGATACCCCGGCAACAGCGCACTGCCGCTCATCGCGTTGCACGGCGATCCGTCCGACGACGGCGTGAACGGCGCGATGAAGCCGACGCCGCATCTCGAAGGGACGCCGTACCTGCGTCAGGTGCTCGCCGCGTTTCATTCGGTGTGGGGACGCACGCGGCTGATGCGCCTCGACGGCAACGCCGAGGCGACGGCGCATTGCGACACGAACTACTACTGGACGCAGCGCGCGCGTGTGCACGTCCCCGTCGTCACGACGCCCGACGTCTCGTTCATCTGCGGCGACGCCTCGACGCACATGGGCGCAGGCGAGGCGTGGATCTTCGACACGTGGCGCATCCACAACGTCATCAACCCGCGACCCACGCGACGCATCCATCTCGTCGCGGACACGATCGGCTCCGCGGAGTTCTGGAACCTCGTCGCGCGCGGACGCAACGGCGAGGCCGCGACGCACGTTCCGTTCAATCCGCTGCGCGCGGGCACGATCACCACGGAGACGTTCAATCATCCCGTCGTGATGTCGCCCGCCGAGCTGAACGCGATGATCGCGCTGATTCTCGAAGGCGCACCCGAGGACGCGCACGAGCTGCGCGCGATTTTCGACGCGTTGCGCAACGACTGGCGCGCGGCGTTCGCGCGATTCGGCGAGAGTCGCGATGGCTTTCCGTTGTACCGCCAACTGCTCGATCGCGCGAATGCGGCGCTCGAGCCGCTGGAGCGCCGGTTCCGTCTCCGCAATCACGTCGACGCCGTCGACGCCGCGCGCAACATCGTCCTCGGACCCGCCCTCGACGACAAGACGCCCTCACTCCGACAACGCGTCCGTCGCGCGCGGCGCATCGAGCGACCGGTCTTCATCGTCTGCGCGCCGCGCTCCGGCAGCTCGCTCTTCTTCGAAACGCTTTCGCAGTCGCCGAGCGTCTGGACCGTCGGCGGCGAGAGTCACGCGATCATCGAGTCGATCCCTTCGCTGCATCCCGCGCAACGCAGACATCACTCGAATCGCCTCGACGCGTCCGACGCGACGCCGGAAGTGATCGCGCAGCTGGAGCGCGCATTCGTCGCGAAGTTGCGCGATCGCGACGGACGCACGCCGCCCGGAAACGCGACCGGCCTGCGGATGCTCGAGAAGACGCCGAAGAATTCGCTGCGCGTGCCGTTTCTCGCGGAAGCGTTTCCGGATGCGCGGTTCGTGTACCTGTATCGCGACATGCGCGACACGATGAGCAGCATGCTCGACGCGTGGCGTTCGGGACGATTCGTCACGTATCCGCAGTTGCCGGGCTGGGACGGACCGCCGTGGTCGCTGCTGCTCACGCCGGGCTGGCGCGAGTTGTCGGGACGTCCGCTCGCGGAGATCGTCGCGGCGCAGTGGTCCGCGGCGACGCGCTATCTGCTCGACGATCTCGAGCAGCTCTCGCCTGATCGCTGGTGCGTCGCGGGATACGACGCGCTCATCAAAGAACCGCAGCAGGAGATGGAGCGGCTCGCGCAGTTTCTGGAGATCGAGTGGGATCGCCAGCTCACCGCGCCGCTGCCGCTCTCGCGCACGACGCTCACCGCGCCGGCCGAAGAGAAGTGGCGCAAGAACGCGGCCGATCTCGATGTCGCGCTGCCGCTCGTCGAAGAGGTCGCGACGCGTGCGCGCGCGCTGTTCGCAAGTCCGCCCAAACGTGAAACGCGCAAGCCCGTGGTCGCAGCGCGTCCGGCCAAGCCAGCCACGGATTTCAGCAGCGTGTTCACGGCCGGATTCGTCGAGATTCTCGATCGCGCGAAGTCGTCGCTGCTCGTCTCGACGTATCAGTCCGGCCGATTGATTCTCGCGCGCGTGATCGACGGGAAGTTGAACACGCATCTGCGCGGCTTCCCCAGCCCAATGGGCATCGCCCTCGCCCCGCAAACGCTCACCCTCGGCACGAAGAACTACGTCTGGCAGTTCCGCAATCACGAAGGTCTCGCCGCGAAGCTCGAATGCGATGCGGCGTACGTTCCGGCCGCGGCACATGCGACCGGCGACATCCGCGTGCACGAGCTCGTGTACGCGGACGGCAAGCTGGTGATCGTCAACACGCGCTTCTCCTGTCTCGCGACGATCGACGCGCGCGCGAGCTTCCGCGAGCTGTGGCGTCCGAAGTTCATCACCGAGCTCGCGGCGGAGGATCGCTGTCATCTCAACGGCATCGCCGTCGAGCGCGGCGTGACGCGCTACGTCACCGCGCTGGGTGAATCGAACGAAGCGGGCGGCTGGCGCGCGAACAAAGCGTCGGGCGGAATCATCATCGACGTCGCGACGCACGAGATCGTCGCGCGCGGGCTCTGCATGCCGCACTCGCCGCGCATCTATCAGGACAAGCTGTGGGTGCTCGAGTCGGGCGAAGGTCGCATTTGCACGATCGATCCGAAGTCGGGCGAGAAGACGATCGTCGCCGAGGTGCCGGGCTTCGCGCGCGGACTCGCGTTTGCGGGACCGTACGCGTTCATCGGACTCTCGCAAGTCCGCGAGTCGGTGTTCGACGGCATCCCGATCGCGAAGCGCGCGGAACGTCACTGCGGCGTGTGGGTCGTCGACATTCGCAACGGGAGCATCGCGGGATTTCTGCGTTTCGAAGGAAGCGTGCAGGAGATCTTCGACGTGCAGTTGCTCGACGGGATTCGCAAGCCGGACGTGCTCGAGCCCGACGACGAGAACGTGGCCGGCGCGTTCGTGCTGCGATAGCCGAACCCGTGTCATCCCGTGCGGCAGCACGGGATCCCCTGTTTCAGGAAGGGGATCCCGCGCTTACGCGCGGGATGACACGGAGGCGCACGGGATGACACAGAGGCGTACGGGATGGCTTTCCGTCATACTCGGTGCATCCCATGTCCGATCCGCATCCCACCGAGCGGCTGCAGTACAACGATGAGGGATTTCGTGCGCTCGACGAAGAAGCGCCGATGCCCGCGACGATCGGACGCTACGAGATTCGCGAGCTCCTCGGCGCGGGCGGCATGGCGTCGGTGTACCGCGCGTACGATCCGACGCTCAACCGCGCGGTCGCGCTGAAGTTTCTGCGCGAGACGGATCGCGATCACCTCACGCGCTTCCTGCGCGAGGCGCGCGCGCAAGCACAAATCGGACACGAGAACATCTGCGACGTCTACGAGACCGGCATCCTCGAGGGACGTCCGTTCATCGCGATGCGCTGCATCGACGGCGACACGCTCGCCGACGCGGCGCTGCGCATGTCGGTGGAAGAGAAGGTCGCGGTGATCGTCGAAGTGTGCGAGGCCGTGCACGCCGCGCATCGCACGGGGCTCGTTCATCGCGATCTGAAGCCGAACAACATCATGGTCGAGCCGAAGGCGGACGGCGGCTGGCATCCGTGGGTGCTCGACTTCGGCCTGGCGCGCGACTCGTCGATGGACACGATGACGACGATCGGCACGGTCGTCGGCACGCCGCCGTACATGGCACCGGAGCAGGCCCGCGCCGATCGCACGCGCATCGATCGCCGCACGGACGTCTACAGTCTCGGCGCCACGCTCTTCGACATCCTCGGCGGACGTCCGCCGTTCGTCGCCGACTCGATCGTCGACGTGATGATGAAAGTCGTCACCGAAGAGGCGCCGTCGCTGCGATCGCTCGATCCGTCGATCCCCGCGGACCTCGACACGATCGTGCAGAAGTGCCTGGAGAAAGATCCGCAGCGGCGCTACGACTCCGCGCGTGCACTCGCAGAAGATCTGCGGCGCTATCTCGACGGCGAGCCGATCGAGGCGCGACGCACGACGTTCCTCTATCGCTGGGCGATGCGCGCGCGCAAGCATCCGACCATCGCGACGCTGCTCGCGATCGCGAGCGTCGCGGTGCTCGCGTCGATCGCGTGGGCGGTGACGACGTCGGTGCAATCGTCGAATCGGCAGCAGGCCGCGCAGCGCTTCGGTCAGGAGATCGAACGGATGGAAGCGATCGCGCGGTACTCGGCGATGTTGCCGCTGCACGACGTGCAACGCGAGCGTCGCTGGATTCGCGATCGCATCGCGCGCATCGACGGTGAGATGAAGTCGATGAGCAAGACATCGCGCGGTCCCGCGCAGTACGCGATCGGACGCGGATATCTCGCGCTGCACGATTGGACGCGCAGCCGCGAGCATCTCGAGCTTGCTTGGGCCGAGGAGTATCGGACGCCGGAGGTGGCGTACGCGCTGGGACGGGTGATCGGTGCGCAGTACGAGGACGCGCTCGAAGACGCGGAACGCATCGCCAACGCCGACGCGCGCGCCGCGCGGCGCAAGCAGATCGCGACGCAATATCGCGATCCCGCGCTCGAATGGCTGCGACGTGGAAAGGGCACGGGCAGCGACTCGCCCGCGTACGCGGAGGGATTGATCGCGCTGTACGAAGAGCGCTTCGACGTCGCGCTGGAACGGGCGCGCAAGGCGTTTCGCGACGTGCCGTGGCTGCACGAGGCGAAGAAGCTCGAAGGCGACATCTGGATTTCGCGCGGCATCGCGCAGTCCAACAGCGGCGAGGACGACGCGGCGATCGCGAGTTTCAATCGCGCGGGCGATGCATTTCACGAAGCGGAAGCAATCGCCGCAAGCGACGAAAGCGCGCTCCTCGGCGACGCCGAACGCTGGTTCCGCATGATGCTCGTCGCGATCAATCGCGGCGACGATCCGGCGCCGCTGATGTCGAAGGGACTCGCGGTCGCGGAGCGCGCGGCGCGCACGAACGCCGATCTCGAATCGAGCTACCGCATGCAGGCCGTGATTCTTCAGCGTTACGCGGACTGGCAGTTCTCGCAGGGCCAGTCGCCGCTCGAAACGATCGAGCGCGCGATCGCGCTGAGCCGTCGCGCGGTCGCGGCGAGTCCGAAAAGCTCCGCCGCGCATCGCGTGCTCGGCAACGCGTTCTTCACTCGCGCGCGTTACGCGATGACTCACGGCGAGGACTCGATCGCGGTGTTCGACGAATCGATCCGCAGTCTGCGCCAGTCGGTGGCACTCGACGAGACGAACGCACAGGCGCTGATGAGTCTCGCGAACTCGATTCGCCGCAAGGCCGAAGTCGTCGGGACGAAAGGCGGCAATCCGGTCGCGCTGCTGAACGAGTCGGTCGTTTACTACGATCGCGCGGCCGCGGCGGCGCCCGATTTCTCGAACATTTTCAATGATCGCGGACTCGCGTTCATGACGCGCGGCGAGTGGGAGATGGAGAACGGGATCGATCCGACGGTGTCGTTCAACGAGACGGCGAAGAGTCTCGAGCGCGCGATCGCGATCAACCCGAAGCTCTCCGTCGCGATGCTCAACCTCGGCAACACGCACCTCGATCGCGGCAACTACGCGATGCGCCGCGGCACCGATCCGCGTCCGATCTTCGCGCAGGCCGTTGCGGCGTACGACGCGGCGCTGAAGCTCAATCCGAAGCTCGCGTTCGCGCACTCGAACACGGGACTGGCGAACATGCTCGCGGCGCAGGACGCGCTCGATCGCAACGAAGATCCCGCGCCGTGGGTGCAACGCGGGCTCGACGCGTATGCGCGCGCGCTCGAGATCAATCCCGAGCACGCGAACTCGTTCGCGTACAGCGGCGCGCTGTACGTGATTCACGCGCAGTCCGTGGAGCGCACAGGTGGCGATCCGACGAAGTTGCTCGATGCGGCGCGCGAGAAGATTCGCAACGCCGAGGCGATCGATGCGGACAGCTCGGACTTCATGCAGTTCGCGGCGGGGGTGGAGATTGAGTCTGCGCGTTACGCGATGTCGAAAAAGAAATCGCCGAACGCATATCTCGCCGCCGCGGACGCTGCGATCGCGCGCGGCTTGCAGGCGAACGCGTCGGATGCGGACACGTTGTACAGCGCCGCGGATCTCGCACGACTGCGTGGCGACATTGAACGTGCAATGGAGATGGTCGATCGCTCGATCGCAGTCGATCGCGAGAAGAGCGAGTCGCACGCGTTGCGCGGGGAGTTGCTGCTCGAACGCGCGAAGCGTGTGAACGATCGCGCGCTCGCGACGCAGTCGGTCGCGGAGCTCGATCGTGCGATGCTGCTCAAACCGGCGACGCGCTGGAAGTGGATCGCGCTGCGCGATGAGGCGCTGCGACTGAGTGGCGGCCGCGAAGCAGCCGGGTCGGTTTCGCGCTGATCGAGAACATTCCGCCCCCGCCCTCGTACTCACTCATGATGCGAACGACATTCAAGTCTCTGCTCCCGCCGATGGTCTTCGCCGCCGGCATCCTGATCGCGAGCGCGGTGTCGCTGCTGAGCGCGAGATCGTGGGTGTGGGCGATGGCTGGTCCGGTGTTGCTGGGCGTCTTCATCATCGCGGCGAAAGCACTCAGCAATCGTTTGCTGGCCCGCGCCGACTCGTATCGCGTCGCGATCCTGATGGCGATCGCAGTCGTCCTCGCGTCGGCGATCGTGGCATTCTCCGATCTCTCCGATGTGAAGCTTCTCCTGCCAGTTCTCGGCGCCAGCGCCGCAGTGACTCTGACTCCGCAGGGGAGGGCGAGATGTTCGCGCGTCTCTTCGGTCTAAAGACCATCTCTCCGGAACATCTCCTCGAGACCCTGAATGACGGGCAGACAACGGTCGTCGATGTGAACGCGCCGTTGAGTTTTTCGACGCACCACGTTCCCCGCGCTATCAATCTCGACCCCCTCGGCTACGCCGAAAGTGATCTTCCCGCGAACAAAGACTCGCGCATCGTTTTCTATTGTTCGAATTTCCTCTGCCGCAAAGCGCCGAACGCGGCGCGACGCGCCGAAACGATGGGCTATCGCAACGTGCACGTGATGTCGGCAGGAATCGCGGGCTGGCTCAAGGCGAATCTCCCGACCGAAAACAAATCATAGGACGCGAAGTTGACGATTGAAGTGAGCCGTAAAGTCGCGCGCATTGCCGGTCTGCTGTATCTGATCGTCGTCATTACAGGGATTTTCAGCATCGCGTATGTGCCGTCGCGATTGATCGTCCCCGGCGACGCCGCCGCGACGCTGCACAACATCACTACGTCCGAATCGCTATTCCGCCTCGGCATACTCGCCGGCTACGTCTGCTACACGGCGTTCCTGATTCTGCCGTTCGTTCTGTACAAGCTCCTCGGCGACGTGCGCAAAGACGCCGCCGGATTCATGGTGGCGTTCGCGGTCGTCAGCGTCCCGATCTCCTTCGTCAATCTCCTGCACAAGCTCGACGTCATCGCGCTCTTGAATCGCGCGGAATTGCGCGCGCTTCCTGTCGAACAGGTGCGGGCCGAAGTGATGTTGTCGCTCGCGGCGTACAGCAGCGGCTTGCTCGTCTCGAAGATTTTCTGGGGACTGTGGCTGCTGCCGCTCGGATATCTCGTCTACAAGTCCGGATTTCTCCCGCGAATCCTCGGCGTCCTGCTCATGGCCGGATGCATCGGCTACCTAATCGGATTCGTTGGCGGCGTCCTGTTCCCCGGCTACAACGAGACCGCCTTCGCGGGATACGTCTCGCTCCCCGCGACGATCGGCGAGATCGGCACCTGCCTCTGGCTGCTCATCATCGGAATCCGCGCGCAGCGCGACAATTAGCTTCGCTAAACGCGTCCGACGCGAAAGAAAATCGGCCACGCAATGCGACGTCGCACGTCAACGTCGCCCCATGCTTCCTTGAGCTCGGCCGCAATCTCATCGAGCGGATGCCGCCCCCGCTCCTGCAGGTATCGCTGCGACGCGGACCACGTCGCGAGGAGTCCAAGAAACTCCTGCAACGTCCACTCCGCACTCATCTCGAATCGCGGCGCCTCGACCTCCTCGAAGGGAAACGGCAACGTCGCGTAACGCTCATTCACATACCGGATGCGCTCCGGCCAATAGTCGCGCAGGACCTCTTCCTGATACCGATGCAGAATCGGCTCGAACGCATCCGCAATGTCGCGCGGCCCATACGACCACAACGCAATCACCGCCCCCGCCTTCGCCACCCGCCGCACCTCGCGATAAAACCCGTCGAGATCAAACCAATGCGCCGCCGCCCCGGCCGTAATCAAATCGACCGTGCCGTCCGCAATCGTCACCCGATCCGCCGGTTCGTTCCGATATTCGACGCGCTCATGCGCCATCGCATGCCGAAGCTGATCCGAACTCACATCCGTCGCGATCACGCGCTCAAAGTACGCCGCCAACCCTCCCGCCACCTGCCCATTCCCCGTCCCCACATCCCACGCCACCTCCCGCCCCTTCGCCAGGGACGCGAGCCACGCATAGATCTCCGCCGGATACCCCGGCCGATGCCGCGCATACGCCTCAGCGTGAGCGGAGAAGTGATCCTCATAGTGCGACGTCATTCGGCTGCCTCGTCGTCGATGTACGGCGCCGTGATCGTCACGCCTCCGGCCTCCGCGCGGACGACCTCGGGCTCTTCTTGTTCGAAGATGTCGTGGTGGTCGGCGAAGAAGGAGAGGAGGGCGGTGGTGCAGGCCGTCATGATGCGGACGTCGGTTTCGGTGGGGTCGAGGGATTCGAAGGCGGCGTCGATGACGAAGAGCATCGGGATGGCGTTTGGGTCGTCGAGGGTCCAGTGGTGGCGGTCGATCTCGGCGCGCATTTCGGGTGGGACGATCTTCGATTCGGTAAAGGACACTGAACGCATCGCGACTTCGCCGTCGGATACGCGGCGCTGGCCTTCGGTGAAGTTCACGAAGTCGTCGATCGATCGGAAGAGCAACAGCCCGAAGCTTTCGCCGGACGCGCCGATTACGGACAGTGCGCCGCCGGTGATGCCGTGGCTGGGGATGTCGACGCGGATCGCTTGCTTGTCGTAGATCGTGCGCCAGGGCGCGACGCGATGGAGATTCGCCGCGGCGGTGAAGAGCTCTGCGACGGCCTCGGGGGCGATGTCGCCTTCGCCGAGATAGGACGGTTCCTGCATCGCGCCGTACAGTTCCTGGAAGGAGACGAATGTCTCGTCGAGCTCGGGGACCGGCGCGACGATGATCGCGATTCCGTCCGCGACTTCGCGCAGCTCGCGGGCGAGTGTTTGATCGGCAACGCGAATTCTCGACGGTCTGCGCGGCTCACCTTCGAGCGGCTCGGCCATCGCGGATGCCAGTGACTCGGAAAACGTCGCCATCTCGGGATTTACGACGAAGCTGCCGACGATCACTTCCGTCGGCAGCTCCAGCCACAAGAACACTTCGGGTTGAACGGATGAATCGTCGTCCGGAAGTTTGTATCGCCCGCCAACCCACTCACTGTCGGTTTTCATACGCCGACGTTAAATCCCGCCGAGCGCCTTGTATACCCCCACGACACTCGTGAACACCCGAGCCTCCGCCTGCGCAACCGCATCCTCGGCTTGCAGCTGCGTCCGTTCCGCATCGAGCAGGGCGAGGAAGTCGGCGACGCCTTCGCGGTAGCGCGCGCGTGCGATCGTCGACGCGCGCGCGGACTCGCGTGCTTGTTCGTTCAGCTTGAGCAACGTTTGTTGTTGCTCGCGATGCGACACCAGCGCGTTCTCCGTTTCTTCGAGCGCGCGCAGGATCGTTTGTTCGTAAATCGCGACCGCTTCGCGTGTGCCGGCTTCGGCGCCGTGCAGTCGCGCGTGTGCGCTGCCGAGGTCGAATGCGGCCCACGTGAGCGCGGGCGTGACGGCCCACGAGCGCGAGTCGGCTTCAGCGAAGAGACTGCCGCGGCCCGCGAGGAAGCCGAGGAAACCGGTGAGCGTGATGCGCGGGAACAGATCCGCGGCGGCGATTCCTTCGCGCGCGGCGGCCGCGGCGAGTTGGCGTTCGGCCGCGCGGACGTCGGGACGTTTGCGCAGCAGCGAGTCCGGATCGCCGAGCGGCAGTGCTTTCGCGAGCGGCGGATAGGCGTGCGGCGAGAGGTCGATGCCGAGGTCGCCGGGACGCTTGCCGAGCAGCACCGCGAGGCGATGCTCGCGTTCGGCGACGGCGGCGCGGATCGGCGGGATGCTTGCCTCGATTCCGGCGACGCGTGCAGCGGCGCTGGCGACGTCGAGCTCCTCGCCGACTCCCGCGTCGCGACGCAGGCGCGTGAGGCGCAGAGTCTCACGCTGATTCGTGAGACTCCGCTCCGCGACCGCGAACTGTTGCTGCAGTCCGCGCAGCTCGAAGTAATTGCGCGCAACCTCCGCGGCGACCGTCACTCGCACGTCGTCGAGGCTTGCGTCGAGCGACTCCGCGGTTGCGGATGCGGCCGCGATTTGTGAACGCACGCGGCCGAAGAGATCGAGCTCCCAGAACGCATCGAAGCCGGCCTGGTACGTCGATGACGTCGTGCGGAACTGTTCGCGACGATCGAACGCAGCGCCCGCGGTGACCGCGGGGAAGCGATCGAGTTTTACGTCCGTGAATACCGAGCGTGCCTGATCGAGTCGCGCGAGGGCGATGCGTACGTCGTGATTCGATTCGAGCGCCGCGGTCTCGAGCGAGTCGAGCGTCGGATCGTCGAACTGGCTCCACCACTTCGGGTCGTACTCCTGCTTTACGAACGAGTCATCGGCCTGATGCAACGCGATCGGATCGACGACCGGCGCCTGATACGGTGGACGGAGCGAGCATGCGCCGAGGAACAGCGCGACGATGAGCAGCGTCGCGATGTGCGAGGCCGCGGGGACCGGGAGCGACTTCGTGCGCGAGCGGAACTTCTCGACCAGATTGCCGATCACCGTGAAGAACACCGGCGTGAGGAACAGGCCGAACACCGTGACGCCGAGCATGCCGGCGAACACCGCGATGCCCATCGCGCGACGGATCTCGAAGCCGGGACCCGACGAGAAGACGAGAGGAACGACGCCCATGATGAAGGCGACGGAGGTCATCAGAACCGGGCGCAGTCGCACGCGGCAGGCCTCGAGAATCGCGGTCAGGCGATCGTCGCCTTCCTCTTCGCGATGCTTCGCGAACTCGACGATGAGGATCGCGTTCTTGCACGCGAGTCCGGCGAGCACAAGGAAGCTGATTTGTGTGAAGACGTTGTTGTCGCCGCCGGTGAGCCACACGCCGGTGATCGCGGAGAGGATCGTCATCGGCACGATGAGGATGACGGACAGCGGCAGCGTCCAGCTTTCGTATTGCGCCGCGAGCACGACGTACACGAGCAGCACGCACAGCGGGAAGATGAGCAGCATCGTGTTGCCGCTGAGGAGTTCCTGATATGCGAGCTCCGTCCACTCGAAGCTCATGCCGCTCGG